>CAXTUK010000037.1:0-13586 GCA_964247395.1 uncultured Acetobacteraceae bacterium | reverse complement strand
GGCGCCGAGGACGATCAGCGCGATGAGGACGGCGCGGGTCGCCTGCTCGCGCTTGTCGGCGGCGCTGTCGCGCGCGGTCATGGCGGCGAAGATCGCGGCCGTGCCGGGCGGGTCGATGATGACCAGGAGCGCGGTCAGGTCGTAGAGGAAGGTGTGGCGCAGGACGGTCAGCACGCGAGGCAAGCCTCTGCGCGGGCCAGGTCCTCGGGCGTGTTGATGTTGAAGAACGGGTCGGCGGGAAGGACGTCGAACGGGACGACGCGCATGCCGATCGCGGCCGCGAAGCCGACGACGCTGTGATCGCGGCGGCGGAGCGGATCGAGCGTCGCGAGGTGGGTCTCGAGGGCGGTTGCCGCCGCCGTGGGCCAGAGGGCGACGGTCGGGTGGCGGCGACCGTTGCTCATCGCCATCGCCGGGGCGGGATGGAGGCTGGCGGCGAGACGGGGTGGCAGGAACGGGCCGTCGCCGGGCACGGTGAGCAGGTGCTCGGCGGATTGCGCTCGGGCCCAAAGCAGGCCGGCGAGGATGCCGGCGAGAGGGCCCACAGAGCGCTCATCGGAGAGGATGGGCAGGCCAAACGATCCGAAGCGGGCCGGGTCGCCGTTTGCGCTGACGGCGATCACGGCGTGATCGAGCGAGAGGCGACGGACGATGTGGGCGAGGATCGGCTCGCCGCGGAGCGCGAGCAGCGGCTTGTCGCCGCCGCCCATACGGCTCGACGCGCCGCCGGCGAGGATGAGCGCCGGGACCTCGGTCGGCAACATGGGACTATCCGGAGGAGTTGGGGCGACCGATGGGGCTCGAACCCACGGCATCCAAGACCACAACCTGGCGCTCTACCAACTGAGCTACGGCCGCCACAGAGCGGGTTGAACTAGGCAATGAGCGCGGGCGCGTCAATCGCCGGCGCCCCGTCGATCGGCCGGAGGCGGCGGCGAAGGCGGTCAAGCGCTTCGTCGAGCACGTGGGTCTGCTTGCAGAAAGCGAAGCGCACCAGGTTGCGCGGGGGATCGGACGCGTAGAAGGCGGAGACGGGAATGGCGGCGACGCCGGCATGCTCGGTGATGTGACGGCAGAAGGCCGCATCGTCGCCGAGGCCGAGCGGGCCGATATCGACGGTGAGGAAGTAGCTGCCGCCGGTGGGCAGGACGGCGAGGCCCAGGGATGCGAGGCCGGCCGCCAGCCGGTCTCGCCTGACGGCGAGATCGGTGGCGAGGGAGTCGAAATAGGCGTCGGGGTGATCGAGGCCCAGGGCGACCGCGCGCTGCAGGTTGGGCGGGGTGGCGAAGACCACGTTCTGGTGGGCGCGCGCCGCGAGCAGCCCGAGCGCGGGAGGTGCGGTGATGTAGCCGACCTTCCAGCCGGTGAGTGAGAAGGTCTTGCCGGCGCTGCCGATGCGCAGGCATCGCTCGCGCATGCCGGGACGGGTCATCAGCGGGATGTGGCGGCGCCCGTCGAACAGGAGGTGCTCGTAGACCTCGTCGCAGACGGCGTAGGCCTCGTGGCGGACGAGAAGACCCGCGATGGCGTCGAGCTCGGTCTCGGTGAACACCTTGCCGGTCGGGTTCATCGGCGAGTTGAGCAGGATCGCCTTGGTGCGTGGGCCGAAGGCGGCGGCGAGCTCGTCCGTCGGCAGCGACCAGTCGGGGGGCCGCAGGCGGACGATGCGCGGGATCGCGCCGAGCATGCGAACCGCGGGGAGGTAGGTGTCGTAGAGCGGCTCGATCAGCACGACCTCGTCGCCGGGGTCGAGTAGGGCCGCGAGCGAGACGAACAGCGCCTCGGTGGCGCCGGAGGTGACGACGATCTCGGTCGCGGGATCGATGTCGAGGCCGTGGAAGCGCTCGTTGGCGCGCGCGACGGCCCGGCGCAGCTCGGGCAGACCGGCGAGCGGGGCGTACTGGTTGCGCCCGTCGGCGAGAAAGCGTCGGGCGGCGTCGACGATCGCGGCCGGCCCTTCGGTATCGGGAAAGCCCTGGCCGAGATTGATCGCGCCGTGCTCGAGCGCGAGCGCCGACATCACCGCGAAGATCGTGGTGCTCTGCGCGGTCATCAGCGTGCTGGGCGTCTTCAAGCGGGCGGGCTCCTCGACGGCAAGGACTGGCCTGGATGGGCGCAGATAAGGTGCTCGCGGGCCAACTCAAGCGTGCACGGGTCCGTGTGCCTAGTTTCAATGCAGTCCGGCCTGGGCGTCTGCGCGCCGGTTCGGCGGGGGATCGCCTGTTTGTCGCGCGGTCGCCTGACGCCGTGCCGGAGCACGCCGAGCTTCGGCTTGATGGCACGCGGTATGCAGTCGCCTCAGGACGATGCAGGGAGACGTCCGGCCGAAGGTCGGCAACACGCCATGAAAAAGATCGAAGCCGTCATCAAGCCCTTCAAGCTCGACGAGGTGAAGGATGCGCTGCACGAGGTCGGGTTGCAGGGGATCACCGTCGTCGAGGCGAAGGGCTTCGGCCGGCAGAAAGGACATACCGAGCTCTATCGAGGCGCCGAGTACGTGGTCGATTTCCTGCCCAAGGTGAAGCTCGAGCTGGTCTGCGAGGACGAGGTCGCCGAGCGGGCGGTGGATGCAATCGTCGCGGCGGCGCGGACCGGACGGATCGGCGACGGGAAGATCTTCGTCACCTCGATCGACGAGGTGATCCGTATCCGGACCGGCGAACGCGGCGCGGATGCGATCTGAGACTGCTCCGGACGGGCCGACCTCGTCGTGTAGGAATGTCCTGGCATCACAACGCGCGACAGCGCTCATTATGGAATGAACCTTATGGCGAAGAGACCTGCTGCACCCGCTACGAAGTCCGCGGCGCCCACGCCGGCGGCATCATCGAACGACATCGCCAAGGTGATGGAGCTGCTGCGCGAGAACGCGGTCGAATACGTCGACCTGCGCTTCACCGATCCGCGCGGGAAGTGGCAGCACACGACGCAGCACATCTCGACGATCGACGAGGAGGTGTTCCAGGACGGCATCATGTTCGACGGCTCCTCGATCGCCGGCTGGAAGGCGATCAACGAGAGCGACATGATCCTGATGCCGGACGCCAGCACGGCGGTGATGGATCCGTTCGCAGCCAAGCCGCAACTGATCCTGGTCTGCGACATCCACGAGCCGTCGACCGGGCAGCTGTATGCGCGTGATCCGAGGGGGACCGCAAAGCTCGCCGAGCAGTATCTGAAATCCACGGGGATTGGCGACGTCGCGTCGTTCGGCGCGGAGGCCGAGTTCTTCGTCTTCGACAGCGTGCGGTTCGGGACCGGACCGAACTACTCGAGCTACCAGATCGACAGCATCGAGGGGCCGCAGGCGGCGCTGAAGGATTACCCCGAGGGCAACATGGGGCATCGGCCGGCCGTTAAGGGAGGCTATTTCCCGGTCCCCCCGGTCGACAGCGAGCACGACCTGCGGGCGGAGATGCTGTCGACGATGGGCGAGATGGGACTGCCGATCGAGAAGCATCACCATGAGGTGGCGCAGAGCCAGCACGAACTCGGCACCAAGTTCGGGCCGCTGACGAAGATGGCCGACCAGATGCAGATCTACAAATACTGCGTGCACAACGTCGCGCACAGCTACGGCAAGACCGCGACGTTCATGCCCAAGCCGATCTACGGCGACAACGGGTCCGGCATGCACACGCACCAGTCGATCTGGAAGGACGGCAGGCCGATCTTCGCCGGCAACTCCTATGCCGATCTTTCGGAGACGTGCCTGTTCTATATCGGCGGAATCATCAGGCACGCGAAAGCGCTCAACGCGTTCACCAATCCGACGACCAACAGCTACAAGCGCCTGATCCCGGGCTTCGAGGCGCCGGTGCTGCTCGCCTACTCGGCGCGCAACCGGTCGGCCTCGTGCCGGATCCCGTATGCCACCAGCCCGAAGGCCAAGCGCGTCGAGGTGCGGTTCCCGGACGCGAGCGCCAATCCCTATCTCGCGTTCGCGGCGATGCTGATGGCGGGGCTCGACGGCATCAGGAACAAGATCCATCCGGGCGAGGCGATGGACAAGGATCTGTATGACTTGCCGCCCGAAGAGCTGCGCGACATTCCGACCGTGTGCGGCAGCCTGCGCGAGGCGCTCGGCGCGCTGGCTGCCGATCACGCGTTCCTGCTGGCGGGCGACGTGTTCTCGACCGACCAGATCGAGAGCTATCTCGAGCTGAAGTGGAAGGAAGTCTACAAGTTCGAGCACACGCCGCATCCGGCGGAGTTCGAGATGTACTACTCGGTCTGAGCGAGGAGAGGGCCAGGATTGTCCTGGCCTTCGCTCGTCAGAGCGAGCCGGGCGGGAGCACGCCGTCGAGCGTCAGGATCGGCTCCCAGACAGCGCATTTGTGGTCGGCATTGAAGTCGGTGCTTGCGGCGGCGCCAGGGGGGATCAACTCCTGGAACCGGTCGGTGCGGGAGTCGTAGGCGGTCCAGGGCGCGACACCGGGCCCGTTCGGATTGCCGCTCCTGGCGAAGTTGGTCCAGGCGGCGCGCATCTGCGTGGCCAGCTCCCTCTCGGCCGGCGTCATGAGCGGTCCGGAGACGCCGTTGCTGCCGGGCAGCAACGGCCAGAGAAACGGCAACTCGCTGGTGTGCGGCGCGCCGAACGCCAGGGACGGATCGACCGGCAACAACAGGGCGCCCGCGTTCTCGTCGGAGAACTCGTAGTTGTAGACCGGGACGCTGCGAGAGAGCAGTTGATCGAAGCCGCGCGCGCTGCAAGAGAAGCCCACGTCGGTGAACAGCGTGGCGTAGGCGAGGTCGGGCGTTGGATAGCGGGCGAGCGGGTAGATCGACGCGACGAAGGGCGTGACCGGGGCACCGACCAGGCCGGCAATCGCCTGATCGTAGCCGGACGCGGCCAAGGGACGACCGGTGGAGTCGAACTCCAACGCCGTGAACAGCCTCGCCTCGTCGTGGTTGGAGCCCAGCATGACCGGAACCCGGTTCAGCATACCGGCGGCGATCGCGATCAGCGGCTGGACCGGGAGCACGGAGGTGCCGACGTTCGGCTCGAACTGGGTGAGGCTGGCCGCCGAGCCGGGCGCGCCTGTCGCTTCGGCGGCAAGGATCGCGGAGACGGGCAGCGCGCGCAGACACGCGGCGTCGGTCGTGCTGGTGCAACCGGCGGCGGTCGCGAAGGCGACGCCAGCGCGATCGGCGGTGGCGAGCGAGGGCAACTGGACCGCGTAGGCGCCGCTCTCGATGATCGCGCGCTGGAACAAGCCGATGGCACCGGGCGAGACGAGATGGTCGAAGATGTTCTGGCCGCCGGCGGACTCGCCGAACACCGTCACCCTGCTCGGGTTGCCACCGAAGGCGACGATGTTGTCCTTGACCCAGCGCAGCGCCGCCTGCTGGTCCATCAGGCCGTAATCGCCGGACGCGCGCCCGGGACTTTCGGCATCGAGCGCCGGATGGGCCAGGAAGCCGAGATAGCCGAGCCGATAGTTGATGGTCACGACGATGACGCCGTCCTGGACGAGCGCGGTGCCGTCGTACTGGTCGCCGGTGCCGGTCTCGTCGGCGCCGCCATGGATCCAGACCATGACGGGCAGGTTCCGCGCACCCGAGACGGGCGCATAGATGTTGAGGAACAGGCAGTTCTCGTCGGTGCTGGCGACGCCGAAATCGCCGGGGTTCTGGGGACAGGGCGGCGGGAGCGTGTCGGCCCGCAGCACGCCCGACCATGAGGCCGGGCGTGGGGGCGCCCAACGGAGCGGGCCGATCGGCGGCTGGGCGTACGGGATGCCGAGATAGTCCAGCGCGCCCGCGGTCGCGACGCCCTGGACGAGTCCCGCTCTCGTCGAGACGGTCGGGCTCGCGGCTTGGGCCTGTAGGGCGGCCGTCATCGCAAAGACGGCCGCTCCGGCGCGCCACCACAAGCTCGACATCGCGTTTCCCCGTTTTCGACGGCTTGATGACCGTTCTGTCATATGAGGAGCGAGAACGACGGCGGGCGCAAGGAGCGTCAGGGATCGCGGGCGAGCTCGCGTTCGACGATGGCGGCGTAGAGGCCGGCGCCGTAGGGGATTGCCGCGTCGTTGAAATCATAGCCAGCGTTGTGCAGTCCGGCGGTGTCACCGTTGCCGAGGTTGATGTAGGCACCGGGGACGGCCTCGAGCATGAAGGCGAAATCCTCCGAGCCCATGACGGGGGTTCGGTTGCGCTGCACGGCCTCCTCGCCCACGAGCGAGACCGCGGCGTCCGCGAGCGCCACGGCCCGTCCCGGCTCGTTGACGAGAGGGGCGAAGATGGTGCGAATCTCGAGGTCGGCGGCAGCGCCGAAGCCGGCGGCGACGCCGTGCGCCACACGACGGATGTTCGCCTCGATCAAGGAGAGGATTTCGGTGCGGAAGGCGCGTGCGGTGCCGCGGATGAGGACCTTGTCGGGGATGACGTTGTAGGCGTTGCCGCCCTCGATGGCGCAGCAGCTCAGCACGGCGGTGTCGATCGGGGCGACGTTGCGCGCGACGATCGACTGGAGAGCCGTGATCACGTGCGAGGCGGCGAGGATGGGGTCGATGCCGGCTTCCGTCCGTGCGCCGTGCGCGCCCACTCCGGTCACGGTGAGATCGAAGAACGCGCCGCCGGCCATCATCGGCCCCGGCCGGATGGCGAACGTGCCGATGTCGTGGCCGGGATGGTTGTGCATGCCGAAGATGCTGTCGCACGGGAACCGTCCGAACAGATCGTCGGCGAGCATCGCGCGCGCGCCGCCGATGCCTTCCTCGGCGGGCTGGAAGATGAAATTCACGGTCCCAGCGAAGCGGCGCGTTTCGGCTAGATAGCGGGCGGCGCCGAGCAGCATGGTGGTGTGGCCGTCATGGCCGCAGGCGTGCATCACGCCCTGCCTGGTCGATGCGTGGGGCAAGCCGGTGATCTCGTGGATCGGCAGCGCGTCCATGTCGGCGCGCAGCCCGATGCTGCCGCCGGTGTTGCCGCCGCGCAGGACGCCGACGATGCCGGTGCGTCCGACCTCGCGATGCACCTCGATGCCCCAGGAGGCGAGGAGTTCGGCGACGATCGCGGATGTGCGGTGCTCCTCGAAGCCGAGCTCCGGGTGGGCGTGCAGATCGTGGCGGATCGCCTCGAGATCGGCTTGGAATTTTTTGATCTCGTCGACGGGTGTCGGCACGTGGTGGTCTCCCGGGCCGCGATGCGGTGCGACGATGTCAGTGTGGCGGTGGCCGTGCAAAAGGAGAAGGCCGATGAGGAGCCGTCGCCGATCCACTTGGAATTTGGTGTCTTCGTTTCAGATTTTGCCCTGTATTTTCGACGGGTTACTGGCGCCGACGTTTCAGGGGTCGATGGTTTCCAAAGGCAAAGCCTTTGGTGGGGTCCGGGGCAAAGCCCCGGCTTCTTCCTTACCACCCCTCGCGCCTGCAGGTCCGCCCGGTGTTCGCGGCGTTTTTCCAGGCCGTGCGCGACGGGTGGCGCGTCACGCCGGGTCAGGAAGAATAATATTCCGGCCGGTCGATGTCGGCGAGCAGCCCCGGGTGGGTCGGCTGCCAGCCCAGCTCCGCCTGTGTCCGCCCACTGGAACCCGGCGCGTCCATCGCCACAAAGCTGACGAAGCCGTCGAAGTGCTCCTTCGCGTCGTCGGGTGACAACGAGCGGACGGGCACACCCAGCCGGCGACCGATGACCTCAGCAATGGCCCGATACGGCACGCCCTCGTCCCCCACCGCATGGTAGCGGCCTCCGGGCCGTCCCTTTTCCAGCGCCAGGCGGAACAGCACGGCCGCGTCCTGCCGGTGCACCGCCGGCCAACGATTGCTCCCATCGCCAACGTAGGCGGACAGGCGCTTTGTCCGGGCCACCTCGATCAGCATCGGCACGAAGCCGTGGTCGCCGTCGCCGTGCACGGAGGCGCCCGGACGCACCACCGTGGCGCGCACGCCGCGTCCGGCCGCGGCCAGCCCGGCCTTTTCCGACGCGATCCGGTGAGGCGACGGCGAGGCCGGGTCCGGCTCGTCCTCCTCCGTGCCAATCCGGCCCGGTGTCAGGATGGCGATGCCGGACGTGTTCACGAACGGCTTGCCGCTGCCTTCCATGGCGCCGACCATGGCGTCCACGGCGGCTGCGTCCGTTTCGCCGGACTTCGCGATGTTCGAGAAGTCGTGAATGTAGGCGGTGTGGATCACCCCGTCTGCCGCCCGGGCGCCGCGGGCCAGGCTGTCCGGATCGGACAGGTCACCCCGGTGCACTTCCGCGCCCATGCGGGCAAGCGTCTCCGCCGCCTGGTCGTTGCGGGCCAGTCCGACCACCTGGTGGCCGGCGCGCATCAGTTCTTGAGCCATGGCGGATCCGATGAAGCCCGTGGCTCCGGTCGCGAAAACACGCATGCGTCATCCTTTCGTTGCTCGCCTTTGTTGGCATTCGGGGCGGATGATTCCGTCTCCCTGACCGGAAAGATGGCTCGACTTCGGACGGTGAACCATGCTGCATTGTCGGCATTATCGTCGCGATCGTCCGGAAGTCTCATGGATCCGCTGTCTGACGTGCTGTCGCTGCTCAAGCCTCGTCGCTACTTGTCGTCCGGCTTCGATGCCGGGGGAGACTGGTCGGTCCAGATCTCCGAGCATCACGGAGCCATCAAATGCTACGCTGTCGTCCTGGGGCGATGCTGGCTGTCGGTCGAGGGCGTTCCCGCGCCGGTTGAGCTTGAAACGGGCGATTGCTTCATCCTGCCGAGTGGCAGACCCTTCCGTCTTGCGAGCGACCTCGCTTTGGCACCGACCGACGCCGAGACGATCTTTACGGGAGCGGGAAGCGGCGGACGCGCGTCGATGAACGGCGGCGGAGATTTTTCCCTGGTCGGCAGCCGCTTCGACCTTGCAGGCCAAGCCGCGTTCCTTCTCGGCGTCTTGCCCTCCATCGTCCACATCCGCGACGACGCCTCCCGGACGGCACTGAGGAGGTCGGTCGAGCAGATGATGGAGGAGTTGCGCGAACCGCGGCCGGGCGGCTCGCTCATCGTCGAGCACCTCGCCCACATCATGCTGGTTCGAGCTCTTCGCGTTCACATCGGCGACGCATCGAAGACGGGCGTCGGATGGCTCTTTGCTCTGGCGGACAGACAGATCGGCGTCGCCTTGACAGCCATGCACAACGATCCGGCGCATCGTTGGACTTTGCAGGAGCTCGCGGGGCGCGCCGGCCTCTCGCGATCGATCTTCGCCGAACGATTCAAGGAGACTGTCGGATCCTCGGCCCTGGAGTATCTGACGCGCTGGCGCATGCTGCTGGCGAGAGACAGGCTGGAGCAGTCTGGTGATCCCGTCTCCCGCGTTGCCCCGTCGCTCGGCTACGAGTCGGAGAGCGCTTTCAGCGCCGCCTTCAAACGGGTCATGGGCTGTTCACCACGGCAATATAGCCGTCATCGACGGCTGAAAAAGCCGTCGGATAGCACTGCCAAAGCCGAGCGCGTCGATCGGCTTCAGCCTATCGCAGCGTGATGGCTGATGGAGAGCCGACGCTGAAAGCCATGATGGCGTCGATTCCTGGGTTACGTCCCCGAGCGTGGTGTAGGAGCCCGGCCCTTGGTTGGTCCGAGTTGATCAGGCGTCCACGCCTGGCAACCTGATGACGAGATCGTTGCTGAGAGGCGCGAGGCTTTCAAGGCTCATGTAGCGTCGTCCGACGACCCACTCGTCGTTGTGTTCGATCATGAGCGCGCCAACGAGCCGGATGACGGCGGCCGTTCCCCGGACCTATGCGCTCCAAGGAAGGACATCGAGACTGTTTCCATCCCAACCCCATTGTCATTCCGAACTTTTACGACGTGGTGATTTCGGTCGGACAACGGAGCTCATAGAACCACATCAATTCCCTTGCGGCGGATGACGTTCAGCAGAGCCAAGGCCGCGCCTGTCGGCCGCTTAGCACCCCGTTCAAGTTGCGACACGTACCCGGTCGTAACGTTAAGGCAGCGCGCGAACACGGCCTGGCTCAGATGCGCCTGCTCCCGCACCTGGCGTATCTCTGCCCCGCTTATCGGCTTTGCAGCACCGGTCGGCTTACCGAGATGCCGCAGCGTGATCTTCGCGTGCGCGTCGTCGTCCATAACCCCGGTCCGGTGCATGCCACCGGCCGTTTCGATGATCGCCTTCGCCAAACGGCTACGTTCCTGAGTCGCCATGCTCGACCTCCTGTAGCTCCTTCGCCTTGATGGCCGCCGCTATCCGCTCCGCATCTGCGGCCAGCCAAGCCCCAGCGATTTCCCGCAGCGACAGCAGCTCATCGGGCTCGATGTTGTCCTGCTCGCTCTTGGCGAAGCCATACAGGAACACCGCCCGACCTTGCCCGGTAGGCGACCAGCATCCGGTATCCCCCGGACCGTCCTTGCCCTTCACGCGCGACACGCTGCTTGATAAGGCCCCCACCGAGGTCCGCGTCCACCAAGCCGCGTTCCGCCCGCTCGATCGCCTCGCGCAAGCCGGCATCCGTGATGCTCTCCCGCCGCGCGAACCGCGCCAGCCACTTTGTCTTGAATACGCCGCCATTCATATCGTGCTATGAACTATAGTTCATTGAATTATGAAAGGCAAGGTCATCCATGGCGATTTCTGCCGAACCTGCCTGCGTCGCATCTGGGGCGGCCCGCCCGTCACGCCGGCGGCGGGGGGTCGGGCTCTCGCCCGCCCGCCCCCCCCCCGCGCCCGCGTCTTTTGGTGAGACTTCGCATGATCTCGGCGTGGACCGCGGCGATGTCGCCTTCGGCGGAGATCAGGACGCAGCGGGCTGGATCGCCGGCGGCGACGGCGCGGTATTGCGCGGCGACGCGGGCGTGGAACTGGTCGTCCTTGGCTTCGTAGCGGTCGGTGGCGGCGGCGCGGGCGGCGACGCGGGCGCGGCGGGTCGAAGCCGTGACGTCGAGGATCAGCGTCAGGTCGGGCTGGACGGGAAGCTGGCCGGTGAGCGTCGTGATCAGCGCGCGGGCCGTCGCGTCGGCGTGGCCCTGGTAGGCCATCGTCGAGTCGGCGAAGCGGTCGCAGACGATTGTGGCGCCGCGGGCGAGTGCCGGCTGGATGGCGCGCGCGAGGTGATCGGCGCGGGCGGCAAAATGGAGCAGGATCTCGGCGCTCGGCGACCATTCGCCCTCCGGATCGAGCAGCAGGCCGCGGATGAGTTCGGCGCCCGGGGTGCCACCGGGCTCGCGGGTGAGAAGCACGTCGTGCCCCTGTTCGCGAAGTGCCGCGGCCAGCAGGCGGGCCTGGGTGGATTTGCCGGCCCCCTCCCCGCCCTCGAGCGTGATGAAGCGGCTCATTCGCCGGAGACGGCGCGGCGGGCGCGTTCGAGTTCCTCGGCGTAGCGCTTGAGCGCGTACTGCTCGGTGAGCAGGCCGATGACCTGGTGGTTGTCGCGGGTCTCGAGCACGACGAGGGCATCGGCTTCGGCCTGCTCGAAGTTGGAGATCGCTTCCTTGACGCTCTGCTGGGGCAGCAGGAAATGACCCTTGTGGTGGAGCATGTCGCCGAGCTCGTCGTCATCGTCGTCGACGGCGTGGATCTCGGGGATGTTGGCGATGCCGGCGTAGCGGCCGCGCTCGTCGACGGCGACGATGCGGGGGGTGGAGCCGAGCGGGAAGTCGCGCTTGACGGTGGCGAGCGCGGTGTCGGTGCGGACCAGGCGGATTTCGCGACGCATCATCCGGCCGACCGACAGGTTGCGCACCCAGCCGATGTCGACGGCGCTGCGGATCGCCTCGCCGCGGAGATGGAAGCGCCATGTCGCGAAGGAATAGCCGAAGGTGCGGCGGACGGTGAGCGAGGAGACCACGGCGGCGACGATGACCGCGATGGTGAGCGGCAGGCTGCTGGTGGTCTCGAGCGTGAGGAAGGCCATGGTGAGCGGGCCGCCGATCACCGCGACCGCGAGCGCGCTCATGCCGACCAGCGCGCAGACCACTTGCGGCAGCGACTGGACATTGGCGGCGAGCGAGAGCAGATCGCCGAAGATGCTGCCGGTGAGCACGCCGAGAAACAGCGAGGCGAAGAACAGGCCGCCGCGGAAGCCCGAACCGATCGAGATCGCGGAGGCGAGCGACTTGAGCACCAGCAGCAAGGTCAGGTGCGACAGGGTCCAGGTGCCGGCGAGGCCGATGCGCATCGCCGAGTGGCCGGACGAGAGGACGGCGGGCGTGATCAGGGCGAGGCCGCCGACGGCGAGCCCCCCGAGACCGGGCCGCAGCCAGCCGGGAACGCGGCTGCGGCGGAAGATGGTCTCGGTGAGCGTCACGGTCCGCATCAGCGCAATGCCGACCAGGGCGGCGACCATGCCGAGGGCGACGATCGGCAGGTAGTCGATCGGTGCGATGCGGTCGGGCAGCGCCAGGTCGAGCCCGGGTGCCACGTTGCCGCCGAGGACGCGGGAGACCAGGACGGAGACGACGGAGGCGACGGCGACCGGCGCGAGCGAGGCGAGCGTGTAGGTGCCGATGACCAGCTCGAAGGCGTAGAACGCGCCGGTGAGCGGCGGGTCGAAGGCGCTCGCGATCGCGCCGGCGGCGCCGCAGCCGACGAGCAGGCGGAGGTCGGCGCGGCGGACGCGCAAGCTGCGGCCGAGCTTGGAGCCCATCGCGCTGCCGGCCTGGGTGTAGCCGGCTTCGAGGCCGACGGAGGCGCCGACGCCGTTGGAGAAGATGGTCTGGATCATGACCACGAGGCTGTCGAGCAGCGAGAGCTGGCCGCCATAGAGCGCGTTGGCCTCGATCGGGTCGACCGGGCGGCGCGGGCGGAAACGGGCGATGCCGAGACCGGCGAGGCCGAGTGCCAGGCCTCCGAGGGCCGGCACGCAGACCGCCCGCACCGGGTCGAGGGTGGCGAGGCCGGACAGGCGGCCGTCGGTGTGGAGTGCGAACAAGCGGCGATGCATCAGCATCGAGAGGTCGTTCATCGCCACCACCGCGGCGCCGGACAACACGCCGACCGCCGCCGCCACCAGCACCAGCCACAGCTCGTCGGTGCGGACCAGGGCGCGGATGGTCTGTGGGGCGTGCAGCACCCACAGGTCGAACAATCGCTGGCCGCGGCGCACGCGGGCCATTAGCAGCCGGCGCAGGTCCGGCTGATGTGGCGAGGCGCGTAAGCCGACCGGTCGTGTCATCGGCCGGGCGGCTTCAGTGCGAGGTGGCGACGGTCACGCCCCCCAGTCTAGCGGAACGCCGCCTCCGCTCCGACAGGGATTACTGACGAACGCGCAGCGCGACCCGGATGGGCGGCGGATCGTCCGACGGGGGCACCGGGACAGGCGATGGCGGATCCTCGAGCGGCATCTCCTCGTCGGGATCCTGCGGGATCGGCGGTGGCGGGATCGGCGGCTGAGGCGGAGGCGGATGCGGCACCTGGAGCCTGGTCGTCATGACAAGACGGGACAAATCGAGGGCCTTTCGACGGCTGTCAGAAGAACCGATGCGAGGCTGCCGGGTTGCCTGGTTGATGAGGGAGAAGCCAATGCGGGTGGTCGAGCTGGGGGCGTCGGGTCCGCCGGAAAATCTCCGGATGGGCGAGCGGCCGCTTCCGTCGCCCGAGCCGGGTTCGGTGCTGATCCGGGTGGCGGCGTGCGGGGTCAACCGTCCGGATCTGATGCAG
>CAXTUK010000036.1:2207-13821 GCA_964247395.1 uncultured Acetobacteraceae bacterium | reverse complement strand
GTGCCGCGGCACAGCTCGACGCCGCCCTGGTGCTGCCGCAACTGGCGCCCCCCGGCGTGGTGGCAAGCTGGCGCGCGGCCTGCGCCCGGGCGCGCCTGTCGCCTTCGATGCGGTCGATCAGCAGCGGCCAGGCGATCCGTCCTCTCGCCGCTCCCGACTGCGTCGACGCGGTCACCGCGGTGCTGGCTGGGCAGACGACGCTGCTCGATCTGCACCGCTTCCTCGCCGACCGTTTCGGCTGGCGGCCGGCCTGACCGGACGGATCAGGCGGGGCTGATCGGTCCCTCCTGGTCCCCGACCCACTCGCGCCACAGCAGGATCAGCGCCGCCATGATCGCGGGGCCGACGAACAGGCCCAGCAGGCCCCAGGCCTCGATCCCGCCCAGGATGCCGAACAGGACCCAGAGGAACGGCAGCCTCGTCGCGTTCCCGATCAGCGTCGGGCGGACGAAATGGTCGGCGACGAAGGTGATCAGCAGTCCCACGGCGACGACGATCACCGCCCCCGCCGTATGGCCCATGACCAGCAGGACGCCGCCGGCGAGCCAGAACGCGATCGCGGCGCCGAACGGCACCATCGACAGGATGGCGCTGAACAGGCCGAAGATCGTCGGATGCGGCACCCCCGTCAGGCCATAGACGATGCCGAGCAGCACGCCTTCGCCGAGCCCGACCAGCACCAGCCCGTCGACGGTCCCGTGCACGGAGGCGACGATCTGCCGTCCCACGGTCTCGCCGGGCGGTCCGAACGCCCGCCGGCTGGCCATCAGCAGGCGAAGGTTCAGGTGCTCGCCGTTGCGGAACAGGAAGAACAGCGTGAGCAGGGTGAAGCCGAACAGCACCAGCCGGTGCAGTACCTGCGAGCCGACATGGCCGCCCATGCTGACGAACCTGCCCTGGAACGCGCGCCCGAGCAGCTCGGAGGCCTGACGCGGATCGCTCAGGTTCTGCTGCCAGAGCGGCACCAGGTGCGAGGCGAACGGCATGTTCGAGACGAACGAGGGCACCGGCACGCCGGTGTGCCGCGCCTGGTTGACCCAGCGGACGATGTCCTGGCCGTCGTGCCCGAGCGGGACCGCCACGAACGCCAGCGGCAGGATGAAGACGAGCGCCACCAGCAGCGTGAACAGCAGCGGCAACGCGACGTGCTCCCGGCGCGGCCAGCGTCGCACCGCGCGGCTGTAGAGCGGCCAGATCGCGATGGCGAAGATCACCGCCCAGACGATCGCCGGCAGGAAGTCGTCGAGGGTGAACAACCCGAGCGCCAGCAGGGTCAGCGCCGCGATGATGCTGGCGGCCTTCTGCGGCCGCGTCATCGGCGATCCGACGTTGGTTCTGGCGTCCATCCGGCTCGATCCTGCCACGTCGGACGAGCGATCCCAAGGCGGCACGATCCGTTCGCGTCAGCGGCCCGGCGAAATCAGAAATTGATGTTGGTGCGAAAGCCCAGCACGGCGGCGTCCGGCGTCGCCGTCGTGGCGCCGGGCCGGATGACGTACTGGAAGTCCGGCTGCA
Organism: uncultured Acetobacteraceae bacterium; assembly: GCA_964247395.1. Classification (GTDB taxonomy): domain Bacteria; phylum Pseudomonadota; class Alphaproteobacteria; order Acetobacterales; family Acetobacteraceae; genus CAXTPV01. The sequence continues at coordinate 12,306 of CAXTUK010000036.1, read as the reverse complement.
CCGAGATGCCGCGAAAGACGTGCGCGATGTAGCTGAGCTCGACCACCTGCTCGGTGTTCTGCGGTCCGTAGGCGCCGCCGAACTTGTCGACATTCACCGGCGCCTGTTGTCCGGCCGCGAACGCGAGCTCCTCGGCACGGGTGAAAGTGCCGCTCGCCTCGATCCAATTGAAATCGATCCCGAGCGTGTCCTTCGGGCGTCCCCAGGGCGACCCGGTCGTGGTCGCGCCCACGAAGGCGTGCTGGGTGAGCGGGCTGACGTCGTCGGTCGCGTGTACCCAGCCGCCGAACACGATCACGCCGCTGGTGTCGGCCTTGCCTTGCCGGAGCAGCATCTGGTCGAACAGGACATATTCGTCGTCGCGATCTTCGCTCGCGAACGCACCGCCGCCGATCGCCTGCGGGATGCCCTGGGTGTTGTAGAGCACGTTCGCGTAGCGATGGGTGTCGCGAGCATAGCCGACCTTGTAGTGGCCGATCAGGTGCCGGGGCCCGAAGCTCGGCACCCAGCCGAGCTCGATCGGGACCGAGGCGCCCGACTTCTGCGCGTCCGCCCAGGCGAAACCCGAGCCGCCGCCGCCGCCGGTGCCGAAATTGGTGTCGGTCGAGAACAGGCCCACCTGGATGTAGAACTGGCGCAGCGGGAGGAAACGGGCCTGCACTCCGAGGCTCGCCTGCGGCCAGTCCCGCTCGGTCGGATAGTTCGGCAGCGGGTGCGGGTTGCCGCAGAACAGCACGTTCATGAAGTCGCAGTAGAGCGGGGACGAGGCGAAATAGGTCCCGATCGGCAGCCAGCCGCCCGCGAGATCGACATGGCCCTTGGCCAGTTCCTGTTCGAAATAGGCGTAGACCAGGTGGGCGACCTTGTTGCCGCCGCCGCCGTAGATCTCCTGCACCGTCGCGAGGTCGTCGCCGATCGAATCGACCGAGACGTTGCGTCCCTCGCGATTGACCGTGATCGAGTGGAACGCCGCGCCCTGCCAACCGAGCAGCTTCTCGAAATCGAGATCCAGCTCGAGCCCCACCTGCCCCGAGGTGCGGAAACCCTCGCGCTGGCCGCCCGTGACGTTGCCGCCGTTCTCGGTCAGGTAGTCGAGCGCCACGTCGACACCGCGTTTCTGCAGCCAGGTCCGCGCACCCCCCCAGTCGCCGAACAGGTGGTCCGACGGGAACGGCGAGCCGAACAGGGCGCCGATCCCGGGCTGCGCGATCTGCTCGCTCGGCCCGGTCGCGAATCCGGTGTTGGCGAGCGGCTGGGCATTCGTCGGCGCGTTGGCCGGCTTGCCCGATACCGGCTGCTGGGCGAAAGCGGGCGTGCCGGCCAGGACCGCGAGAACCCCGATCGCGAGACCCGTCCAGCGTGTCATCGCGGGCACGCCGGTCAGAACAGTTCGATGTGGCTCTTGAACCCGATCAGCGCCGCGTCCGGCAGGTTGCCCTGTGCGTTGGGACGGAAGTAGTACTGGAAATCCGGTGCGAACGTCACGCCGCGGAACACGTGGATCTGGTAGTTGGCTTCGAGCACGAACGAGTGCGTCTGCACGCCCGTCACCGAATACGCCGACGAGACCGGAACCTCGCCCGGCGGGGGCGCGGGCAGCGTGCCGAGTTCCTGCATGATCTCCTCGGCTCTCGTCGCGTTGCCCGAGATCGTCTGGTAGTTGAACGCGACGCCGATCGCGTCCTGCGGGCGTGCGTGCCAGAAGCCGCGATCGAGTGCCGCGATCTCCAGCTGGTCCTCTTCCAGCGTCGTCTCGGGGTCGTTGTGGATGTAGCCGCCGAACAGGACCAGCCCATCGTCCGCACCCGGTCCGTTGCGCAACAGCATCTGGTCGGCCAGCGCGTAGGCGATCGTCGACCCCTTGCGCTGGCGCGCCGCCAATCCGCTGATCGCGAACGGCACCCCGTTGGCGTCGTAGAGCTGGTCGGCATGGTTCGTGTTGTCATAGGCGAAGCCGAGCTTGTAGTGGCCGGGCAGATGCTGGGACCCGAAGGACGGTTCGTATCCGATTTCGATCGGGAACAGTTCACCGGAAATGTAGGAACTGTCGAATTTCCAGCCGGACCGGAACGACGGGTATTTGTAGATGTCGCTCTCGGGAAAATAGATGCCGCTCTGGAGGTAGACGGAGGCGATCGGTCGGACGCGCGCGCGCAGCGCCCAGGTCGCGTCGGGATAGGACGAATGCGTGGTGTTGTTCGATGATGATTTCGGATTGCCGCAGAAGGCGTTGTTCTGGAAGTTGCAGTAGAGCGGGGAGGCCAGGAAGTCGTTCAGGTAGGGAATCCGGCCTGCGGCCACGTCGACCCGGCCACCCGCCAGCGTTTCTTCTCCGTAGGCGTAGACCAGGTGGGCCACGACGTTGCCGCCGGCGCCGTAGATCTCCTGGCTCGGATTGATGTTGTCGCCGAAGATCCGGCTTGCCGGGATGCCATAGCGGCCAACCATCACCGTATGGGTCGAGAAGCCGGTGAGACCCGCGAGGCGTTCCCAGTTGACGTCGGTCTCGAATGCGTACTGGCCGGCGTTCGCAGCGCCCTTGCGCGGACCACTGATGATGCCGTCGAACTCGTTGGTGTTGTCGAGCAGGATCGCGATCCCGTGATCCCGGAGATAGGGCCCGAAGCCGAAGATGTTCGCGAGCAGGGCTTCCTGCTTCGGAAGCGGCGGAATGCCGCTGGGGTTGGAGACCGCCTGGCTCGGGCCGAGCGACGTTTGCGCGAGCACGGGGCCGGACCAGAGCCCGGCGGCCAGCGCCAGCAACAGATGGCGTGACAGGCGAGCTTGGTTGGGCATGGACGCACTCCCGCTGACGACGCCCGACCGCATCTCGCGGCTTGCATGATCGGCGTCGGCGGGAAATTGGCGCCTTGCCGTGCGGGACTGCAAGACTCTCGTCGGAACGCTAAGGAACCGCCGATCCGCGCGTTGCGGATCGGGCACAGGTCCGCAGCGTCACTCCGCCAGCGTCGTGGTCCCGGACAGCGGCCGCAGGGTGTAGAGCGCGATCTCCTGCGGAGTCAGGCTGCGGCTCAGGTAGGCCGAGGTCGGCTGCAGGGTGTTGTCGGGGCCGATCGCATACTGGTTGATCTCGCTCGAGAGCGCGTCATGCAGGTAGATGATGGAGCGGGGCTGGCCGTTGTCCTGGCCGGTCTGGCGCGTCCAGGTGCCGGACCAGGTGGTCAGGCCCGGGTTGCCGCCGCCGAGGAAATCCGCCCTGACCGTCGTGGAGACCTGGTAGCGCCCGGACGAGGCGTCCGGCGTACCCCACAGCGTCAGCGTCACGATCTCGGAGACCGAGACGTCGGGGCCGGGTGGCTCCCCCTCCCACGTGCCGATCACCGGTCCCTTCGGGACGTTTGCGCACGCCGAGAGCAACATGGCGGCGAACAGGGCCGCCTTGCCGATGGAACCTGTCACTTCGGCTGAGCCCGGCCGCTCGCCTGCCGCGGATGTTGACGTCCGGTCTCGGTCTTGCGGTCCGACCAGTAGCCGCCGTGGCGCTGGGACGGCGGTGTCGACAGCGTCTCGCTCGGGTAGAGGCCGCTGCCATGGCTGTTGATTCCGGCCGAGGCCGGCTGGAATGTTACGACTACGCCGGCGGCGGCGACGGTGACGATGGCAATCGATCCTGCTGCGCGAACCGCCATGAAGAAAATCCCCGCGTGGTGGCGCGGGGCACATGTTCACTGTTTGATCGGGCTTCAACGTCCGCTCGATCACGACTGCTTGCCTCGCGGCGCCCCCGAAGGCGCCGCGCGCGGTGGCGGCTGAGAAGAACGTCACGTGCGTCTTGAAGCCGAGGAAGGCCGCGTCGGACAGGTTGGACTGCGCGTTCGGATGGATGAAATACTGGAAGTCGGGCGCGAACTCGACGCCGCGATAGACGTGGATCTGGTAGTTGAGTTCGAGGATCTCGTTGTAGTTCTGCACGCCGCTCGCGCCGTTGGCGAGACCGCCGTAGATCGGATCGACCCCCAGCGCCTGCTGAAGCGCCTGCGTCTTGCCGAGCTTCCCGGAGACGTTCTGCCAGGTGTAGAGGAACGCGATCGCGTCCTGCGGACGGGCGTGCCAGAAGTTGGTCGCGACCACGCCGCCGAAGAACTGGTTGGCGCGCGTCGAGGTCTCCTCGTCGTTGTGGTAGTAGCCGCCGAGGACGACCACGCCGTCGTTGGGGCCTGGCCCGAGCCGGTCGACCATCTGGTCGAACAGCACGTAGCCTGACGTGGAGCCGGTGCGCACGCGCGGTTTCAACCCGCTGAGCGCGTAGGGCGCGCCGTTGACGTCGAAATAGTCGTCGGTGTGGTGGTTGTTGTCGTAGATGAAGCCGACCTTGTAGTGGCCCGGCATGTGGTTGGGGCCGAAGGCCGGCTCCCAGCCGATCTCGACCGGGAAGGCTTCGCCGTTGATGTAGGACGTGTCCCTGGTGAAGCCGCTGCGGAAGTTCTTGGCCGGGTTGTAGATGTTGTCGGTGCCGAAATAGATGCCCGACTGGACGTAGACCGTCGGGATCGGGCGGACCCGGACGTTGAAGGCATAGACGCCGTCCGGATAGGACGAGTGATAGATGTTGTCGGTGCTCGTCTTGGGGTTGCCGCAGAGCGAGTTGTTCATGAAGTTACAGTAGAGCGGGGATGCCATGTAGTTGTCGTCGAGCGGGATGATGCCGGCCTGGATGTCGAGTGCACCGCCGGCCAGCGTCTCCTCGCCGTAGACCTGCACCAGGTGGGCGACGACGTTGCCGCCGGCGCCGTAGATTTCCTGGCTCGGGTTGAGGTTGTCGCCGATCAGCGTGCTGGCCGGATGGCCGCCGTAACGGCCCAGAATGATGCTGTGGGCCGAGAAGCCGGTGATGCCGGCCAGCCGCTCGAAATCGATGTCGGTCTCGAGGGCGACCTGGCCGGCGATGCTCGAGCCGCCGCCGGTCTTGTTGGACGCGTTGCTCGGCGGACCGCCGCCGCCACTGATGCTGCCGGCGAACTCGTCGACGGTGTCCAGGATGACGCCGACGCCATGATCGGTCAGCATGCGGCGGAAACCGAACAGGTCCGGCAACAGCGAATCCGCGCCGGTGGGTATGGGCGGAACTGCGGACACGGCGGCCGGGGGCGGAGGCGTCGAGACGCCCTGGCTCGACTGCAGGCCCGAGGCGCCGCTCTGCAGCCCGGGCGCCGCGGCCGGGGAACCAGGCGGCGGCGTCTGCGCCATGGCCGGCACCGCAAGGCTCCCCAACGCCAGACCGAACAGCGGAGCCGCCAGTAGCCGTTGCGACCGTCTGTCAGACATATCTCTTCCTCCTGGGAGTCTTGTTTTGATCACGTTCCCAACGCTGTCTAGAACAACGCCGAGAGATGCGTCCAGGAGGGATGCGCCGTTCTGTGTCCAATCGGTTCCGGTGCGGCAAGAAAGCTACAGTCGCGGCTCGCTCGAAGAGAAGCTAGACCCGTTCGCCGGCGTCCATCCGCGCCAGGAATCGCGCCGCCGCGGCGTCGATGTCGGTGCGCCGGCCGGCCTCCATGCGGGCCAGCGTGCGCACCGGCATCGTCATGCCCCCGTTGCCGCCGAGTTGCCGCTCATTGCGCGAGATGAAGTCCCAGTAGAGGAAGTTGAATGGACAGGCGCGTTCGCCGGTCGCCGCCTTCACGTCGTAGCGGCACTTGCCGCAATAGTCGCTCATCCGGTTGATGTAGGCGCCCGACGCCGCGTAGGGCTTGGAGCCCATCACCCCGCCGTCGGCGAACAGCGCCATCCCGCGGACGTTCGGCATCTCCACCCACTGGTACGCATCGGCATACACGATGAGATACCATTCATCGACCTCGTCCGGGTCGAGCCCGGCGAGCAGGGCGAAATTGCCGGTGATCATCAACCGCTGGATATGGTGGGCGTAGGCGTTGTCGCGTGTGGCCGCGATCGCGTCTTGCATGCAGCGCATGTCGGTCTCGCCCGACCAGTAGAGCCAGGGCAGCTTGCGGCGCGCTCCGAGCGCGTTCCGCTGGCCGTATTCGGGCATGTGCAGCCAGTACACGCCCCTGACATATTCGCGCCAGCCGATGATCTGCCTGATGAACCCCTCCGTCGCCGCGAGCGGCGCCGCGCCCTCGCGCCAGGCCCGTTCCGCCTCGCGGCAGATCACCAGCGGGTCGAGCAGCCCCAGATTGAGCGAGGTCGAGATCAGCGCGTGGAACAGGACCGGCGCGCCGGCCTTCATCGCGTCCTGCCAGTCGCCGAACGACGACAGCCGGACGGCGATGAATTCGGCCAGCGCGTGAGCGGCCGCCTCCGCCGTGACCGGCAGCGAGAAGCCTTCGGTGCTGCCGAAATGCTCGGGGAAGTTCCGCTCCACCAGCGCCATCACCTCGGTCGTGGTCTCGTCGGGCGGAAACGAGGGTGCGTCCGGGATCGCGACGCCGGCCGGCAGTCGCTTGCGGTTCTCGGCATCGAAGTTCCAGCGGCCGCCCGCCGGCTCGTCGCCGTCCATCAGCACGTCGTGGCGGCGGCGCATGTCGCGGTAGAAGAACTCCATCCGCAGCGAGCGGCGGGTGCCGGCCCATTGCCTGAAGTCGGCGACCGAACAGAGGAAGCGGCTGTCGGGCAGCACCTCGACCGGGCAGCCGGCCGCGTCCTGCCAGCCCCTGACGTCCTCGAGCACCCGCCACTCGCCTGGTTCGGTCACCACGATGCGGGCCGGCCCGAGCTCGTCGGCCGCGCGCGCCACCTCGCCGCGGAACGATTGCGTGTTGGCCGGATCGTCGAGCTCGACGTAGCGCACCCTGATCCCCGACGCGCGCAGCGCGGCCGCGAAATGGCGCATCGCCGACAGGATCAGGACGATCTTCTTCTTGTGGTGGCGCACATAGGTGCACTCCCGCAGCACCTCGACCAGCAGCACGGTGTCCGCGGCGGGATCGAGGCCGTCCAGCGCCGGCAGGCCGGCGGTAAGCTGGTCACCCAGGACGACCCGCAGAGCGCCGCGTTGTCTCATCGCAGCGACATGGGACCGATCAAGACGCTTGCCAGCCTCGGTGGCCAGGGCGAGTCTGCAGCCTACAGCGATGGAGACGACCGTGCTCGACCGGCCTGCCACCACGAACCGGCCTGCCACCACGAACCGGGATGCGTTCTGGATGCCGTTCACGGCCAACCGGCAGTTCCGGCACAAACCCCGGATGCTGGTGTCGGCGAGCGGCATGCACTACCGCACCGACGACGGTCGCGAGGTGCTCGACGGCGTCGCCGGCTTGTGGTGCGTCAACGCGGGACACGGGCGCGCGCGGATCAACGATGCGGTGCACGAGGCGATCGGCACGCTTGATTTCGCGCCGAATTTCCAGATGGGCCATCCGCTCGCCTTCGAGGCGGCCGGACGGCTGGCTGCGATCATGCCCGGCGATCTGGACCAGATCTTCTTCACCAATTCGGGGTCGGAGAGCATCGACACCGCGCTGAAGATCGCGCTCGCCTACCACCGGGTCCGCGGCGACGCCGCGCGCACGCGCCTGATCGGCCGCGAGCGCGGCTACCATGGCGTCGGTTTCGGCGGCATCTCGGTGGGCGGAATCTCCGGCAACCGCAAGATGTTCGGCCCCGGGCTGCCCGGCGTCGATCACCTGCCGCACACGCACGATCCGGCGCGCAACGCGTTCTCGCGCGGCCAGCCGGTGCACGGCGCCGAACTGGCCGACGCGCTCGAGCGTCTGCTGCTGCTGCACGACGCGTCCACCATCGCCGCCGTGATCGTCGAGCCCCTGGCCGGCTCCACCGGCGTGCTGCCGCCGCCCGTGGGCTATCTCGAGCGGTTGCGCGAGATCTGCACGGGGCACGGCATCCTGCTGATCTTCGACGAGGTGATCACCGGTTTCGGCCGCCTCGGCGCCGCCTTCGCCGCCGACGCGTTCGGCGTCGTGCCCGACATCCTGGCCTGCGCCAAGGGGCTCACCAACGGGACCATCCCGATGGGCGCGGTCGCTGTCCGGCCTGAAATCCAGGACGCCTTCATGCACGGGCCCGAGAACATCATCGAGTTCGCGCACGGCTACACCTATTCCGGGCATCCGGCCGCCTGTGCCGCGGCGATCGCCACGCTCGACATCTACGCCGAGGAGCGGCTGTTCTCGCGGGCGGCGGCGCTGGCCGGACATTTCGAGGCGGCCGCGCACGCGTTGCGCCAGTCGCCGCACGTCGTCGACGTGCGCAATCTCGGCCTCGGCGCCGGGGTCTAACTGCGGCCGGGGCCCGGCGCGCCGACCGCCCGCGCCTACGAGACCTTCGTCAAGTGCTTCGAGGCGGGCGTGATGATCCGCTACACCGGCGAGACGATCGCGATCTCGCCGCCGTTGATCGTCGAGCCGGCGCAGATCGATCATGTCTTCGCGACGCTCGCGTCGGTGCTCGAAACGGTCGCATAGGACACTTGCGCCACATGGCGTTCATCACACATATTCTAGCCAATCGGCGGCAGGAGACACCGTTGCTCGTCCACGCTCTGACCAGGCCGGCACCGCTCCCACCCGGGCCGCCAACCGACGCGTTCAGTCGCGAGGAGGTCGCGGCGATGCTTCGGGCGGCTTTCAACCTGTTCGACCGCTGGGGCCTGGGAGCGCTCGAGGCGCGGACGCTGCTCGGCCAGCCGAGCCTGCGGACGTTCCAGCGGTGGAAAGCGGGCCAGATCGCCGACATCCCGCACGACACCGCTTGGCGCCTGGGCGACCTGATGGGCATCCACAAGGCGCTCCGCTACATGTTCGCCGACCCGGAGCGGGGCTACCGCTGGATGCGGCAGCCGAACGCGGCGTTCGGCGGCCAGTCGGCGCTCGACCGGATGATGGCCGGCGCGCCGTCCGATCTCTTCCATGTGCGCGCGTATCTCGATGCCGAACGCGGGGCCTGGTGACGCGGCCGCCGACGACGGACGTCGACTGGCCGGTCTCGCATCGCATCATCCGCACCGTCTATCCGCCGGTCGGCCTGTTCGAGGACATCGCCGATCCGGCCGACTGGGACCTGATCGCGTCCGCCGAGGCGAAGGGCAATCCGCGGGTGCGCGACCAGGTCGGCGATCTGAGCCTGGTGCCCGCGTCGAGGCGGATCGCCGGGCCCACCGCGTCCCTGGTGATGGGCGCCTTCACCCACGCGTCGCGCGCCCGGCCGAGCCGGTTCACCGACGGCAGCTTCGGCGTCTGGTATTGCGGCGGCAGCCCCGAGGTCGCGCTGGCCGAGACGATGTTCCACCATGAGATCTTCATGCGCGCGACCGACGAGCCGGCCGGGGTGTCGGATTTCCGCGAGCTGATGAGCGGGATCGGCGGGGCGCTCGTCGATCTTCGGGGCGGCGAGGCCGCGGAGTGCCTGGCGCCGGACGATTACCGGCCTGGCCAGGCTCTCGGCCGCGCGATCCACGACGAGGACGGCGACGGGATCGTCTACCCGAGCGTCCGGTGGGATGGCGGCCAGGCGACGGCGCTGTTCTGGCCAGACCGGGTGCGTCTGCCGGTCCAGCAGGCCCGCCAGCTGCGCTACTTCTGGGACGGCATCAGGGTGAGCCGATATTTCGTGCATGGATCACGCAGCTGGACGCCTTGGCCGGCGTAGCAGGATGCGGACGGCGCCGAGATTGCCCGGCTGCGGATGCTGGGCGGCGATGATCAGCGGGCGAAGGTCGGTGCGGTTGAGCCAGTGCGGCAGTTCGCGTCGCAGCACGCCGCCGCTCTCCCCGGCGCCACGCCCGGTGATGATCTCGACGCAACGCAATCGTTCGGCGCTCGCGCGGACGAGGAAGGCGTGCAGTTCGGCAAAGGCCGCGTCGGCGGTCCGGCCATGCAGGTCGAGCCGGCGCGCCGGGGTCATCCGGCCGCTCGACAACGCACGCCAGCTGCTGTCGTCGAGGCCGAGGCCGCGTTCGCCCACCACCAGGTCGGGCGTGCGCGTCCACGGCGAGCGGGGGGCCCTTGCGGGCAGGGATCCGGGGCCGGTGTCCTTGACGGCGGCGTCCGCCGTCGCCGGGCGTCCGTGCAGCGGTGCGACGTGCCGGGAAAAGCTGTTCCACGCATCCAGGTCTTGATCGGACAGGATGCGGCCGCGGCGTGACATGACCCGCATC
>CAXTUK010000036.1:0-2190 GCA_964247395.1 uncultured Acetobacteraceae bacterium | reverse complement strand
GGCCCTGTACGCAGGCCTTCCGCCAGGATCCCGGGCGATGCTGGCGGTCCTGGCGGTCCTGGGCGCGCTGTGGCCGTCGGCCAGGGTGCAGCCGCTCTCCTCGTACGACCAGCCGTTCTATGTCGGGATCGCCGACGACATCGTCCGGCACGGACGCTTCACCGACGGGGAGTTCGGCCCGGCGGACCATCCGTCCGGGATGAGGTTCGCGCCGCTCTATCCCGCCCTGCTCGCCGGCATGGCCGAACTCGATCCGGATCGCCGACGACATCGTCCGGCACGGACGCTTCACCGACGGGGAGTTCGGCCATGCCGGCGATGGCGCGCGATTTCGATTGTGTCGTGGGCGGCGGCGTCTGCGGGCGAGGAGCGGCGCCGGTCCGATGGCTGCAGTTCGCGATGCTGGCAGGCGCCTACTGGCTGGTGTGGGACATCGCGCGCGTGCTCGGGACGCAAGCGTGGCTGGCGCTCGGGCTCGCGCTGCTGACGGCGCCGCTGATGCTGCACTCGGTGAACTACCTGATGACCGAGACGACCAGCTTCCTGCTGTCGACGGCGCTGACGGCCGGGCTGGTGCGTGTCGCGCGCGGGCGCCGCTCCTGCGGGTGGCCGACCGGGCTCGCGCTCGGGCTCGCGATCCTGGTCAGGCCGGCATTCCTCTATCTGGCCTACGCGATCCTGGCGTTCGGGTTCTGGCGGGTCGCGGTCGCGGCGGCTGCGGTGGTGCTGCCCTGGATCGTTCGAAACGACATCGTGCTCGGACGGGCGCAACTGACGTTCGGCTATGCCGGGCATACGCTCGCGCAACGGATCTCGTTCGACAGCATGACCTGGCGCGAATACGGGCTGTCGTTCGTATGCTGGCTGCCTGACGGCAACGGGCTGGGGCGGATGCTGGCGGGGCGTGCGGCATGCGCGCGGTTCGGCTGGGACGAGCGGCCGGACACGTTCTACGCGATCGGCATGCGCAGACTGGTTCCGGAAACGCTGCGCGCGGCGGGAGGACCGGAGAGGCATCTGCACTGGCTGCTTTCGCACGAGATCGCGCGCGATCCGGTCTGGCATCTGATGGTCACGCTGCCGCTCGCGCTGCGCGGTCTCTGGGTCGATCACTACTGGGGGCTGATCCTGGCGCCGGTCTGCATCTGGTGGACCGTGCGGCGCGACGCCGGCTTCCTCGCCGTGTCGCTGCCGGCGTTCTTCCTGCTGGCGTTCAACGCGGCCTTCGCGGTCAACCAGGTTCGCTACAACCTGATGCTCATCCCGCCGTTCGCCATCGCGGGAGCGGCGGCGTCGAGCCGCATCTGGTCGGCGATCCGGGCGCGTGCGACCGCCACGTAGGCGGCATCCATCTCGATGCCGACGCCGCGGGCGCCTTCGATCTCGGCGGCGACCAGCGTGGTGCCGGTGCCCGCGAACGGATCGAGCACGACCGCGTCGGTGACACCGTGCAGCCTGATGCACCAGCGCGGCAGATCGACCGGGAAGGTGCCGGGATGGTCGAACTTCTGCGCGCGGCGCTGGACCGTCTTGTAGGGAATGAACCAGGTGTTGCCGCGGCAGCGCAGGTCCTGGGTGTGGCCGCGGCGAGAGATGTTGGACTTGTCCTTGAACGGGACGCCGACGGCGAGGCGCTTGAGCCTCACCTTGCCGTCCAGGGTCAGGTGGAAGATGTGCTCGTGGTTGTGGTGGAGGAACCGCTCGCCGGAAATCGGCTTGAAGTGGCCCGACGTCTCGCGCGCCGTGGTGATCGACTTGACCCACGTGATGTGATTTTGCAACTGGAACAGTCCGCGGAGCCGGACGAGCAGTTCGAACGGCAGCCAGGGCTGGCTGCTCGACCCGGAGACGTTGAGGAAGAAGGATGCCCCCGGGCGCATCACGCGCCTGACCTCGGCGGCGACCTTCGTCATCCAGTCGAGATAGTTCTGCTCGGTGAGCCGGTCGTCATAGGCCGTGTAGCCGATGCCGAGATTGTAGGGCGGCGAGGTGACGACGACGTCGACGCTCTCGGCCTGGAGGGCCGGCAGCACCGTCAGGCAGTCGCCGCAATGAAGGGCGTGACGACCGACCGGGAACGGCGGCGGCCGTGGCGGTCGTGCCGCGAGATCGACCGCATCCCGGCCGGAAGCCGGCCAGGCGGCCGGCTGGACCGCGAGTGCGAGGGCGGCGAATCGGTCGCTCATGGAT
>CAXTUK010000035.1:0-13925 GCA_964247395.1 uncultured Acetobacteraceae bacterium | reverse complement strand
CCCCCCCCCCCCCGGCCGGCGGCCGGGCCCCTAACCCCCCCCCCCGCCCCCCCCGCGCGGGGCGCCCCGCGCCCCGGTGCCGCAGATCATCGGCGCCTATCTCGCCCGCAACCTGCGCATCTTCCTCCGCCCCGGCGCCGGCGTCGAGGAGACCGCCAACGCCCAGGCCACCTACGCGCCGGGCGGACACGCGCCGCTCGAGGGTGACGTTTTCCGCAATCCGGACCTTGCCAGGACCTACCGGATGATCGCCGCCGGCGGTCGCGACGCCTTCTACGACGGCCCGATCGCCGACACGATCGAACGCTACTTCAAGCGGATCGGCGGCTGGATGACGCGCGACGACACAAGCCGCCACCACGCCGTCTGGACCGATCCGCTGGTCACCAACTACCGCGGCGTCGAAATCTACGGCATGGGCGAGAACACCCAGGGGCTCGCCACCCTGCAGATGCTCAACATGATCGAGCATTTCGACCTTCGCCGCATGGGCTTCCAGTCGGCCGCCTCCCTGCAGGTGCAGATCGAGGCCAAGCGCCTCGCCTACGAGGACCGCGCCCGCTACTACGCCGACCCGAACTTCGCCCGCGTGCCCGTCGGCTGGCTGAACTCGAAGGACTACGCCGCCACCCGCGCCGCCCTGATCTACCCCGACCGGATCAACCGCGACATCATCCCCGGCCAGGCCCCGAGCCACGGCGACACCACCTATTTCACCGTCGCCGACCCGTCCGGGATGATGGTATCGATGATCCAGTCCAATTTCCGCGGCATGGGCTCCGGTCTCGTCGCCGACGGGCTGGGCTTCATGTTCCAGGATCGCGGCGAGCTGTTCTCGCTCCTCGACGGCCACCCGAACCTCTACCAACCCGGCAAGCGGCCGTTCCAGACCATCATCCCCGGTTTCGCCACCAGGGATGGCCAGCCCTGGATGTCGTTCGGCGTCATGGGCGGCGACATGCAGCCGATGGGGCAGGTGCAGATCATCGTCAACCGGGTCGATTACGGTCTCGACAACCAGGCCGCCGGCGACAGTCCGCGCTGGCATCACGAGGGTTCGTCGCAGAGCATGGGCGAGGACCTGCCCGGTCTCGGATCCGCGGGACTGCTCCGCCTCGAGAGCGGCGTCCCCGCCGCGACCGGACAGGCGCTCGAGGCGCTGGGCTGGCGCATGGGCGCGTCGGACGGCGGCTTCGGCCGGTATTCCTGCATCGAGCACCGCCGAAGCAGCCGGGACCGCGTCTACGCCGCCGCCAGCGAGATGCGCGCCGACGGGTTGGCGCTCGCGTTCTGAAGCCTCGGGGCTTCCGCCCCGAACTCCGACCGGGGGCGGCGCCCCCGGACCCGCAGCCGTCAAGCAGAGTGAAGTAAGCGATGAGCAGGAAGCTGAACCGAGATCAGAAAAGAGCCAGAAAAAGCGCCATGCTTGCAACCTTCGCGCAGCGATATGCTCGGAAAGCTCAACGAAGCACCGACCCAAATGATCGTCGCTACGACCGTCAGGTCGAGATTGAAGTCAAGCGCACACCGCCGGAAGAGTTCGACCGCCTGCTCCGAGACGACGAAGAAGAACGGTAAGAGCGCTTCGCCAATGATTCGAGCGAGCTCACAGCATCCGATCGTCAGTGGCTGTGCTCCCCCTCCGCGATCCGCTGCTCCGCCAGCATCCGCCAGGGCGCGTCCGGCGGCGAGCCGTCCACCGCGCGCCGGAACTGCGCCAGCGTTGCGCCGCTCACGTGCCCCTGCGCCTGGGTCTCGGCTTCGGCGGCCTCGAAGGCGGTCGTTGGGTCGTCCTTGATCGCCAGCGCCTTGTTCCAGGCGTCCGCCGCCTGCCGCCAGTCGCCCCGCTGCGCTTCGGCTTGGCCGACCAGGAGATATCCTTGTCTGGCCCGCTCGGAGTGCGGATCGACCGAAGCCAGACTGGCGCGCAGCTCGTCCAGGAGTTGCGCATCTCGGTCGAGCGTCTGGTGCGAGGCGGCGATCCGTTCGGCCAGCGGCTGGGCGGCGAAGTTCGGATGCCCACCCAGCAGGTAGAGCCCGACTGCCGCGACCGGGATCAGCAGCAGGGCCGCCGTCAGCGGCGCGCTCCTCGCGCCGACCGCCGGCGTTTCGGCGGCGTCGGACTCGACAAGCAGCCGCCGCTGGATCTCGAGCCGCGCCGATTGGTGATCCTCCACGCCGATCAGCCCGTCCGCGAGGTCGCGGTCGAGTTCCTTCAGCTGGATCCGGTGCAGGTCGAGCGCCGCATCCCGGCGTCCACGCGCGATGGGCGCGCGCAGCAACCGGAGCGCCGCCGGCAGCAGCCCAAGCGCCGAGACGATGACGAGGGACAACCAGATACGCAGCATCAGCGCCGGGTGAGCTCGGCCAGACGGCCCCGCTCCGCCTCCGTCAGTGGTGGCAGCGGCGACACGCGGCGTCTCTTGACGGCGCCGACGGCGGCGGCGGCGAAGCCGATCGCCAACGCCAGGACCGGCATCGACCACAGCAGCAGAGTGGCCGGGATCAGCGGGGGCGCCAGGCGGACGAAATTGCCGTAGCGTGCGGTCATCCAGGCCATGATCTCGTGCCGGCTGCGCCCTTCCGCGACCTGCACCCGCACAACCCGACGCAGGTCGCGGGCAAGGTCGGCGCCCGAATCCTCGATATCCTCGTTCTGGCAGACCAGGCAGCGCAGCTGCCGGCCGATCTGCTCCGCCCGATGCTCGAGCACCGGGTCGGCCAGCATCTCATGCGGGTCGCTCACGGCGCGCGCCGGGCCGGTCGCCAGTAAAGCCGCGAGCAGGATCGGCAGCGCGCGCCTCATGCGAGCCGCGGCATCAAGTCCTGGTCGATGATCGCCGCCGTCAGCGGACCGGAGTAATGCCAGGCGATCCGGCCGTGCGCATCGACGAGGAAGCTCTCGGGCACCCCGGTCACGCCCCAGTCGATCGCCGTGTCCCCGCTCTGGTCGGCCCCGATCCTGGCGTAGGGATCGCCGGTCCGGGCGACGAAGCCGGCCGCGTTGTCCGGCGCATCCTTGTAGGCCACGCCCCAGATCGGCAAGGCGTTCCTCAGGTCGGCCAGGATCGGCGCCTCCTCCACGCAGGGGATGCACCAGGAGGCGAAGAAATTCACCAGCACGGGTTTGCCGAGCCGCCGAAGTTCGCCGGCCGCGAAGCCGCGTCCCGGCCTCTGGTCCGCCAGCGCGAAATCCGGGACCGCTCGCCCCAGGAGAGGGTTCCCGACATCGTGCGGATCGAACCGTCCGGCGCTCATGCCCGACAACATCTCGTAGAACGCGCCGCCGCCCAGGACCGCGAGACCGACCGGTGCCAGATACAGCAATCGCCGGCGCAGCAGCGGCGAACTCATTCCGCCGGCACCGCTTGCAGTGCCCGCGTGCGCCGAAGCGGAGCACCGACGCGGGCGCGCCGGTCGGCCAGCGACACGCCGCCGCCGATCGCCATGATCAGCGCCCCGATCCACATCCAGGGCGCCAGCGGGTTGAGATGCAGCCGCAGCACGGCGCGATTGGCCCCGTCCATCACGTGCTCGTCTCCCAGCACGGCATAGAGATCGGCCAGGCCATTGGTGTGGATCGCGACCTCGGTCGTGGTCTGCTGCTGGGTCGCGAAATTCCGTCGCGACGGGTGGAGCACCGCGATCGTGCGGCCACCGCGCGAGACGCGGATCGTGGCCACCCGCGCCTCGTAGTTCGGCCCGGCGGCGCTGGCGAGCGACTGCAGCGTCCAGTCGTCCCCGGCCATGTGGAACGTCTGGCCCGGCACCGCCTCGACGATCCTGTTGCTCGCCTGCGACATCCCGGCCAGCCCCGCCAGCGTGACGCCCATGCCGGCATGCGCGATCGCCGCGCCGAACGCGGCGCGCGGCAGGTGCCGCAAGCGACCGAGGCTCTGGCCGACCGGAATGCGGAACAGCTGCACCCGCCCAGCGATCGCGTGGGCGGCCCCGGCGATGATCCATGCCGACAGTGCGAAGGCGGCGATCGGCACCGTGCCGCGCACGCCGAACACCGCGACGAGGCACACGGCCAGCGCCACGAGTGCCACCCACCACAATTGGGTCAGCACCGGCATCAGCCGTGCCCGTTTCCACGACAGCATCGGTCCGACCGCCATCACCGCGAACACGGGGATCGCCATCGGGATCACCGTCGCGTCGAAGAACGGCTTGCCCACCGAGATCTTGGCGCCGAACAGCAGGTCCATGAACGGCGGGTACATCGTTCCGGTCAGCACCACGGCCGCGATCGAGCAGAGCAGCACGTTGTTGAGCACCAGCGCGCCCTCGCGCGACACCGGCGCGAAAATCCCGCCCGCCGCCAGCGTGGGCGCACGTATCGCGAACAGCAGCAGGGCGCCGCCGATATTGACGCCCAGCAGGCCGAGGATGAACACGCCGCGCGTCGGGTCGTTGGCAAACGCGTGCACCGAATTGAGGATGCCGGATCGCACCAGGAACGTTCCCGACAGCGATAGCGAGAATGCGCCAATCGCCAGCAGCACCGTCCAGATCTTCAGAGCCTCGCGCTTCTCGACCACGATCGCCGAGTGGATCAGCGCGGTCCCTGCGAGCCATGGCAGCAGCGAAGCATTCTCGACCGGATCCCAGAACCAGTAGCCGCCCCAGCCGAGGTCGTAGTAGGCCCACCACGAGCCGAGCGCGATGCCGCAGGTCAGGAAACACCAGGCGGCGACCGCCCAGGGCCGCACCCAACGCCCCCAGGCCGCATCGATGCGGCCCTCGATCAGCGCCGCGACCGCGAAGGCGAACGGGACCGCGAACCCGACATAGCCGGTGTAGAGAATCGGCGGGTGGAACGCGAGGCCAGGGTCCTGCAGCAACGGGTTCATGCCCTGTCCGTCGACGGGCGGCGGAAACACCCGGTCGAACGGATCGGACGTCAACAGGCAGAACAGCAGAAAACCAGCCGAGGTGAAGCCGAGCACCCCGATGACACGGGCCCGCAACGCCGACGGCAGATTGCGGCCGAAGCCCGCGACCGCACCGCCGCACAAGGCGAGGATCAGCCCCCACAGGATGATCGACCCCTCGTGGTTCCCCCACGTGCCGGTGATCTTGTAGAGCAGCGGCTTGGCCACGGCCGAATTCTCGACGATGTTGCGGACCGAGAAATCGTCGTCGACAGCTGCCGCGACCAGGCACAGCGCCGAGATCGCCAGCGCCGCGAGCTGACCGAACGCAAGCGCGGGCGCCGCCCCCATCAACCGCGCGTCACGCGTACCGGCGCCCCAGATCGGGATGATCGCCTGCGCCGATGCGATACAGCATGCCAGCGCGAGAGCGAAGCGGCCGAGCTCTGGCGTCAGCAATGCATCCATCTCAGCTTCCCTCGGCGACCTTCTTGTCCGGATGCGGCGCCTGCCTCGAGACCGTCATCGCGTTCCACGAAGCGGCGGACGGCGGCGGACCGAAACGAGGGTCCCACTTGCCCGCGCGACGCAGCGCGTCGGCGACATCCTTGGGCATGTAGGTCTCGTCGTGCTTGGCGAGCACCTCGGACGCGTGGAACGTGTGGTCGGTCCCCATTTCTCCTAGCGCCACCACGCTCTGACCCTCGCGGAACAGATCGGGAAGGATGCCGGCGTAGAACACCGCCAGGGCGGCCTGCCCGTCGGTGACCGAGAAGCGGGCGACCGGCGTTCCATCGACATGGATCAGATGCACCGACCCGGCCAGCACGACGCCGCCAAGCCGTATCGTCCGATCGCTCACCGGCGGGTGCGCCACGATCTGCGACGGCGCCATGAAGAACACGATGTCCGAGCGGAACGCGGCGAGGCTGAGCCCGACGGCCATCGAGAAGCCGGCCGCGCACGCGACGACCAGGGCCAACCGGCGCGATTTGCGGGTCATGATCGCGGCGCGCGCGACCGGGCCGCTTCGGCGGTCGCCAGCAGTCGGCGCGCGCGCCGGAGGCGCAAGTCCGACGAGACTGCAAGAATGACCATTGCCGCGATCGTCAGCCCGTAGGAGGCGGCGATGAAGGGGAGGTGCGTCATGCGTCGCGCACGCCGCGCACCAGCAGCAGCGAACGGCTGCGTCGCTCCATCACCGCAGCCCGCAGCCGCGCGTTCACGATTGCGGCGAAACCGAACGTGAAGCCGATCGTCGCCACGAACAACGGCCAGAGCATCGACAGCGACATGGTGGGCGCGCCGGTCAGGGTGATGCTGTCGGGCTGGTGGAGCGTGTTCCACCACTGCACCGAATACTTGATGATGGGCAGGTCGACCGCACCGGCAATCGCCAGGATGGCGGCCGCCCGGTAGCCGCGCTGCGGATCGTCGAACGCCCGGATCAACGCCACGTGCCCGAGATAGAGAAAGAACAGCACCAGCATCGACGTCAGCCGCGCGTCCCACACCCACCAGGCGCCCCACATCGGCTTGCCCCAGAGCGACCCCGTCGCGAGGCAAAGTGCCGTGATCGCGGCACCGACCGGGCCGATCTCGGCGGCCGCGAGATCGGCGAGCGGGTGACGCCAGACGAGCGCCACCACCGAGCACGCCGCGAGACCCGCATAGCCCGACATCGCCAGCCAGGCGGTCGGCACATGCACGTACATGATCCGCACCGCGTCGCCCTGCTGCCAGTCGGCAGGCGAAAAAAACAGTCCCCACGCCAGGCCTGCGATCGTCAACGCGATCGCCGGCCAGGTCAGGAACGGCTGGATGCGCGCGCCGAAGCGCAGGTACTGGCCCGGGTTGGCGAACCTGTGCAGGTTGAGCCGCCCACCACGCGCCGGAGCGTCTCGAACCCCTGTTTGCGTCGCCATGTCCACCAAGGTCCCATACTGCGTCGGCGATCGACCGTCCACGCTGTTGAAGGCCCCATCGCGGCACAGACTTGGCGTTGAACAGGCAACCGTGAAGCGCGATGATCCCGCCGGATCGGAGGGATCGATGGCGTTCGCAATCTTGTGCCACGACAAGCCGGGAAGCCTCGATGTCCGCCTGGCAACTCGCCCGCAGCACATCGCCTACCTGCAGACCTACATCCAGAAGCTGATCCAGGCCGGACCGATGCTCGATGATCACGGGCGTTCCTGCGGATCGATCCTGATCATCGACGTGGCCGACCGCGCCGAGGCGGAAGGCTTCGCCGAGAGCGATCCATACTTCAAGGCAGGCCTGTTCGAGAGCGTGGTCATCCGTGGCTACCGGACAGTCTTCCAGGACGGGGCGGTCGTGGAGTGACGACCGGCCGCTGGCTGCTGAAGTCCGAGCCGGATGCGTTCTCCTGGGATCAGCAGGTCGCACACGGCGTCGAGCCGTGGACCGGGGTGCGCAGCCACCAGGCCAGGCGCAATCTCGCCGCGATGAAGTCCGGCGACCTCGCCTTCTTCTATCATTCCAACACCGGCCGCGAGATCGTCGGCGTCGTCGAGATCGTCCGCGAAGCCTATCCCGACCCCACCGCGGCCGAGGGCGAACCCTGGCTGGCCGTCGACACCAAGGCGGTCAGGCCAGCCAAGCGCGCGGTGACGCTGGCAGACATGAAGATGGACAGCGCGCTCGCCGACTTCCTGCTGGTCCGGCAGCCGAGGCTCTCGGTGGTTCCGATCCGGCCTCCGGAATGGGCTCACATCTGCCGCCTCGCCGGTCTCGAGGCGCTCGCCTAGGCCGCGGTCTCAAGGTGCTGGACCACGCCCCCGAGCGGCGGCACTCTTGCTCGACAGCGCGCGTCAAGCGCCGGTCGAAGGGAAACGCCATGGTCCATCTCGAAGCCGTGCCGACCGAACCAGCGGACAATCTGGACGTGTTTCACGTGAAACCTTCGGTTGCAATGAATGCCCTGGTCAACGCCAAGACCCAGCAACTGATGACCAACCACGCGGCGCATAGTCCGGCCGATTTCTGGGCCCGTCAGGCCGAACGCGTCGCCTGGATGCGCAAGCCCACCATGGCCGGCAACTGGACGTTCGATGACGAGGTCTCGATCCGCTGGTTCGAGGACGGCACGCTCAACGCATCCGTCAGTTGCCTCGACCGGCACCTTCCGGCGCACGCCGACCAGCCCGCGCTGATCTGGGAAGCCGACGAGGAGGGTGTCGGCACGACCGTCACCTACGGCGACCTGCACGACCGGGTCTGTCGGATCGCCAACGCGATGAAGGCGCTCGGGGTCGGTCGCGGCGACAAGGTCGGCATCTATCTGCCGATGGTCCCTGAAGCGGTCGCGTCCATGCTGGCCTGCGCCCGCATCGGCGCGGTGCATTCGGTCATGTTCGCCGGCTTCTCGCCCGCGAGCATCGCGCAACGCCTCGTCGATTGCGGCGCCAGGCTGCTGATCACCGGCGACGAACAGCGCCGGGGCGGCAAGACGCTGCCGCTCAAGCGCAACGCGGACGAGGCGATGGCCAAGGCCGACTGCGTGCGACACGCGCTCGTCGTCCGCATCACCGGTGCGGACGTGCCGATGACCGAGGAACGCGATGTCGACTTCACCGCTGCGGTCCGGGAAGCCTCGCCCGACTGCAAGCCCGAGGAGATGCACGCCGAAGACCCGTTGTTCATCCTCTACACCTCGGGCAGCACCGGCGCGCCGAAAGGCCTCGTGCACACCACCGGCGGCTATCTGGTGTGGGCAGCCTACACGCACGAGATCGTCTTCGACATCCGTCCGGGAGAAATCTTCTGGTGCACCGCCGACGTCGGCTGGGTCACCGGTCACACGTACGGGGTCTATGGACCGCTCGCCAACCGAACGACCTCCATCGTCTTCGAAGGCGTGCCGACCTTCCCTGACGCCGGGCGGTTGTGGCGAGTGATCGATCGCCATCGTGTCGCGGTCTTCTACACCGCGCCGACCGCGATCCGCGCCTTGATGCGGTTCGGCGACGACCCCGTCCGCGGGACCAGCCGCGCCTCGCTCCGGCTGATCGGCAGTGTCGGCGAGCCGATCAACCCCGAGGCCTGGCTCTGGTATTACCGGGTCGTCGGCGACGAGCGCTGCCCGATCGTCGACACCTGGTGGCAGACCGAGACCGGCGGGATCATGATCGCGCCGCTACCCGGGGCGGTGGCGCTCAAGCCGGGATCAGCCACGTTGCCACTGCCGGGGGTGATGCCGGTGCTGGTGGACTCGGATGGTGCGCCGCTCGACGGCGAAGCCGAAGGCAAGTTGTTGCTCGCACAGAGCTGGCCCGGCCAGGCACGCACGATCCACGGCGATCACGAACGGTTTCGCGACACGTATTTCAAGCCGCACCGAGGTTTCTACACCACCGGCGATGGCGCCAGGCGGGATGCCGAAGGTTATTTCTGGATCACCGGCCGCGTCGACGACGTCATCAACGTATCGGGTCATCGCATCGGCACCGCCGAGATCGAGGCGGCTCTGGGACATCATACGTCTGTCGTCGAGTCTGCCGTCGTGGGCGTTCCCCACGACGTGAAAGGGCAGGGCATCTACGCCTACGTCGTGCTTCGCGGCGATGTCGCCTCCGACGACAACATCAAGGGCGAGCTTTCCCGAACAGTTCGCGCGATGCTCGGCGCCTATGCAGACCCTGACACCATCCATGTCGCCCCCGATCTCCCCAAGACGCGCTCCGGCAAGATCATGCGGCGAATCTTGCGCAAGATCGCTGCCGGCGACGTCAGCGATCTCGGCGACACGTCGACGCTGGCCGATCCGGCCATTATCGACACACTGATCGCTGGACGGACCTGAGGCTCAGGGCTGCCCGCCATTGCTCGCCGCGAGCAGCGCGTTCGGCCCCTGGCCAGGCTGCCCCTCGTAGGTCGAGAAAGCGGCGGCATCATAGGGCGCATCGACCGGCGCCTGGATGACCACAGGGGCGCCGAAAAGGTGAAAGGCCGGTGCCTGGTTGCGATTGCGAGCAGTCTGTGACGTTGAGAATGCGTGGCTCTGCGTCCTGCCAGGGGTCGGCACGCCCGCCGGCGTCCCACCCGAAGCCGTGACCGACTGGGCCATCGCGGGGCCCGCGATGATCGACAGAATGGCCGCGACGTGACGCGCTTTGACGGTGAGCATGGGTTGTCCTCGCTTGATCCAACCCATCAACGTGCGGCAGCCGCCAATCGTTACATATCGACGATCAACGATCCGCGACGACGTCAGACCTGACGTGCACGATCCGGTAGCGGGAGCACGATCCGGGCCGCAACACCCGGCGCGGCATCCTCGAGACGCAACTCGCCGCCGTGCAATTGCGCCACCGCCAGAACCAACGCCAGGCCCAACCCGGACCCCGGCGTGCTGCGCGCTGTTTCGCCGCGGAAGAAGCGGTCCGTCGCCCGGGCCAGATCCTCGGGCGGCATCCCGGGCCCGTCATCGACCACCGAGACCACCGCGCGTCCGTCGTCGACGGCGGCGCCGAGCCTGACCCTGCCGCCTCGAGGCGAGAACTTGATCGCGTTGTCGAGCAGGTTCGCGATCGCCTGCTGCAGCAGGGCGCGATCCCCGCGCAGCTCGAGACTGTCGGGCGCCTGCACCTCCACCACGGCTTCTCCCTCCTCGGCGAGGGCGGCGTAGAACTCGGCCAGGTTCGAGAGCAGCGGCGCCAGATCGAACAGCGCGAACGCCGATCGCCTCGAGCCCGCCTCGATCTCGGAAATCCGGAGCAGCGCCTCGAACACCTTGGTGATGTCGTCGAGATTGTCGACCGCGTTCTCGATCGCGGCGCGCAGCTCGTCCGGCCGTCGCTCGCTCGCCAGCGCGTCCTCGAGCAGCCCGCGGGCGCGCGTGATCGGGGTGCGGAGATCGTGCGCGATCGAGTTCGACACCTGACGGACGCCGTCCATCAGCCGCGCGATCCGGTCCAGCATGTCGTTGATCGTCTCGGCCACCTGGTCGAACTCGTCGCCGTTGCCGATCAGCTTGACCCGCTCGCCCAGTTCGCCCGCCGCGATGCGCGAGGTGGTGTCCGCGACGTTGCTCACCATCCGGTGGAACAGGTTGCGGACCACGACGACGCCCACCATCGACAGCACGAACACCAGCAACAGGGCGTAGACCAGCGTCTGTCCGAGCAGCCGCCTCAGCATGTCGCGGCCCCTGATGTCCCGGCCGATCAGCAGCCGGTCGCCGCCCGGCAGCTGGAAGGCGCGCATCTCGGCCAGTTCGCGCGTTCCCGCGCGCGACACCGGCAGCTCGTACCAGAGCTCGGTCGAGGTGATCGTCGCTGGCCATCGCTCGATATTCCCGGCGAGATGATTGCCGGCCGCATCCTCGAGCAGGTAGAGCGCCGAGTTGTCGACGTCCTGGTCGAGCCGTTCGCGGATGTTGACCACCAGGCTCGCGAGCCCGCCCTCGAGCCAGTGTTCCGACAGGATCTGCGCGTCGGCCCTGATGGCGCCCTCGACCTGACGTTCGAGCAGGCCTGCGGTCGCCCACCACAGGAACAGCATGAACACCACGGCCGAGAGGCTGAACAGGGCCGCATAGACGGATGCCATGCGGAAGCTGGCCGAACGCAGCATCTCCGGCCACCGCGAACGGCGCCTGCCTCGCACTCGCCGCGCCGACCTGGTCGGACGGTCGCGCGGGACCGCTCTCCTCAGTTCGGACAGGGCGAGGGCGCCCTCAGTCCGCACGCAGCATGTAGCCGGCGTTGCGGACCGTATGGATCATCGCCGTCGGATACGGCTTGTCGATCTTGTGGCGCAGGCGCGAGACATGGACGTCGATCACGTTCGTCTGTGGGTCGAAATGATAGTCCCACACGCCTTCGAGCAGCATCGTGCGCGTCACCACCTGCCCCGCGTGGCGCATCAGGTACTCCAGAAGCCGGAACTCGCGCGGCTGCAGGTCGATCTTCTGCGCGCCCCGCTTCACCCCGCGCGAGAGCAGATCCATCTCCAGGTCGCCGACCAGCAGCTTGGTCTGCGGCGCATCGCTCCGTCCGCGCCGGCTCAGCGCCTCGATCCTTGCCAGCAGCTCGGAGAACGCGAACGGCTTCGTGAGATAGTCGTCGCCCCCCGCCTTCAGCCCGGCCACCCGCTCCTCGACCTCCGACAGCGCCGAAAGCAGCAGCACCGGCGTGGTGTTGTTCTGCGACCGGAGCATCTCCAGGATGCGCAGCCCGTCGATGCCGCCCGGCAGCATCCGGTCCAGTACGATGGCGTCGAACGCCTCGCTGACCGCAAGGAACAGCCCGTCCTTGCCGTTGTCGGCGCGCTCGACGACGTGACCGGCCTCCCGCAGGCCCTTCGAGATGAAGCCGCCGACGGTGGGATCGTCCTCGACCAGCAGGATTCGCATCTTCCTTCCTCAATGGCTGCGCCACGGCGTGTAATCCATAAACCGTCCAGAACAATGGCGCCCGCCTGTTTGACGCGTGAACTCGCGGTCACCCCGGTCAGTCCGCGTGCTCGGCGGTCCGCCGTCCGACGACGACGGGAACGTCGTTGGGCTTGCCGCGGCGCAGCACCGCGAGGCTGATCGAACTGCCCGGCGCCGCGCGCGCGACCGCCCGGATCAGGCCGCGCGCGTTGTCGACGTGCTCGCCATCGACGGCGGTGACCACGTCCCCCGTCTTGAGACCCGCGTGCGCCGCCGGGCCACCGCGATCGACCGACGCGATGACGACCCCCGCATCGCCACCGGCGCCGTCGCGGACCGACACGCCGAGCCAGCCCCGGTCGATGTGACCCTTGTTGCGGAGCTGGTCGACGATGGGTGCCACGATCTCGCTCGGGATGCCGAAGCCGATCCCCACCGACCCGCCGGTCGGCGAGACGATGGCCGTGTTGAGCGCCACCACCTGCCCCGCCATGTTGAACGACGGTCCGCCCGAGTTGCCCGGATTGATCGGCGCGTCGAGCTGCAGGAAATCGTCGAACGGCCCGGCGCCGATGTCGCGTCCGCGCGCCGAGACGATCCCGGCGGTGATCGAGGAGCCAAGCCCGAACGGATTGCCGGCGGCGAGCACCCAATCGCCCACCTCGATCACCCGGCTGTCACCCCAGGTCACGAACGGCAGCGCCTGCTTGGCGTCGACCTTGATGACGGCGATGTCGGTCAGCTCGTCCTCGCCCAGCACATGCGCGCTGAGCTGCCTGCCGTCTGCGAGCGACACCACGATCTTGTCCGCGGCGCCGACCACATGATTGTTGGTCACGATGACGCCGCTCGGATCGATGATGAACCCCGAGCCCGCGCCCAGCACCTGCTCGCGCCGCGCGCGCATCCGGTCGCGGAACTGCTTCTCGAACGGGGTGCCGCGAAGGGCAGGGGGCACCTCGACGTTGTCCTGACCCGCGGGCACGCTCTCCGTCACCGCGATGTTGACCACTGCGGGGACGACAAGCCTCGCAAGCGGCGCGAATGACAGCGGGCCGACCGCCATGAGCGCCGCAGGTGAAGTGGCGGCGGCCCGAACGGTGCACGACAGCAGCCAAGCGACAGCAAGGACGAAGCGGAACAGGCGCGTATTCCCGGTTCGAGTCGGATACGAATACAGCACGATCTGCCGACTGCGGGAAATCCGGAAGGCTAGGGCGGATCCGGGTCCGGGTAGGCTGTGGACCACGACGAGGATCACGACCGCACCGACCACAAAGCGGCCGGCAGGCTCTTCGACCAGGCCTGCGGCCATGAGCTGGCCAACGACGTCCCGGCCCAGCCCCCCAGCCTTCTCTTCTCCGCCCCGCCCGCGTCATGACCAACGCTTCTCCGGCCAGTCGTGCTTCGGGTAACGGCCACGCATGTCGCGCCGCGCATCGAGCCAGCCGCCGCGCCAGAACCGCGGCAGGTCAGACGTCACCGCGATCGGCCGTCCGGCCGGCGACAGCAGCGCGAACGACAACGGCACGCGTCCGCCGGCGATCGTCGGCGTCCGGTCCAGCCCGTAGAAGGACTGCGCTCGCGCACTCGCGGTCGGCACCTCCGCGCGGTAGTCGACCGAGGCGTGACCGCGCGCCAGCGCGACC
>CAXTUK010000034.1:0-14261 GCA_964247395.1 uncultured Acetobacteraceae bacterium | reverse complement strand
GCGGCTCGGCGGCCTCCCGGTGCTTCGGCGCACGGTCGGCGATTTTATCGCGCACCCTGCGGTCGCGTGCGTGCGGGTCGTCATCCCCCCCTACGACCGGGGGCTCTACGACGAGGCGTCCGATGGCCTTGACGTGCCGCCGCCGGTGATCGGCGGCGAGACGAGGCAGCACTCCGTCCGCCTCGGCCTCGAAAGCCTGTCCGACCCGGCGCCCGAACGCGTGCTGATCCATGACGCCGTCCGCCCGTTCGTCGATCACGCCACGATCCACGCCGTCCTCGCGGCCCTCGACCGCGCCGGCGCGGCGCTCGCCTGCGTCCCGGTTCCCGACACGCTCAAGCGCGGCCACGACGGGTTCGTCACCGGCACCGTCGACCGTACCGGCATCTGGCGTGCCCAGACGCCGCAGGGCTTCCGCTATCCCGACATCCTGGCCGCACATCGCGCCGCCGCGTCGGACCCGCATCTCGCCGACCTGACCGACGACACCCAGCTCGTCGAGCGGCGCGGCCTGCGCGTCGCCATCGTCGAAGGTGCCGAGGAGAATTTCAAGATCACCACCGAACCCGACCTCGCGCGCGCCGAGCGGCTGCTCGCCGTCCGGCGCGCCGCGTCTTGAAGCGTCCCAGGGGAAGGCCGCTCGACGGCTGGCTGCTGATCGACAAGCCGGCCGGCCTGACCAGCGCCGGCGTGGTCGCGCGGGCCAAGCGGGCCTTCGATGCGCGCAAGGTCGGCCATGGCGGAACGCTCGATCCGATCGCGACCGGCGTCCTGCCGCTCGCCTTCGGCGCCGCCACCAGGACCGTCCCGTTCGTGATGGACGGCGTCAAGACCTACCGGTTCACCCTGCGGCTCGGGGAGAGTCGCACCACCGACGACAGCGGAGGTTCGGTCCTCGAGACCAGCGATGTCCGGCCCTCGGACGCGGCGCTGGAGGCGGTAATCCCGGCATTCACCGGCGACATCATGCAGGTCCCGCCTGTCTTCTCGGCGCTGAAGGTCGCCGGCGAGCGCGCCTACGACATGGCGCGCGAGGGCCGCGCGCCGGTGCTGGACGCCCGCCCGCCCGGGCCCCCGCCCCCCGCCCCCCCCCCCGGGCCCCCCAGGGCCGCCCTCCCGAGCTGCCGCCTCGCCCGGCCCGGGTCGACCGCTTCATCCTCGTCGACCGGCCCGATCCCGACCACGCCGTCTTCGAGGTGCACTCCGGCAAGGGCGTGTACATGCGCAGCCTCGCGCGCGACGTCGCACGCGCCGCCGGCTCCGTCGGTCACATCTCGGCACTCCGCCGGCTTCGCGTCGGGCCGTTCGTCGAAGCGGATACGATTTCCCTGGACATTCTGGGCGGCGCGGCGGAGAACCCGCGAGCTTCTCCGGACCTGCTCCTTCCGATCGCGACCGCGCTGGCCGACATCCCGGCGCTGGCCCTGAACGGCGAGGAGGCAGCATGTCTCTCGAACGGGCGTCCCGTCGCGCGCCCCGGCCTCGAGGGACGAATTCTTGGCACGCTCGCGAACCTCACCGGTCTCGTCCGTGCCATGGCGGGAGAGCGCGTCATCGGCCTCTGCCGCCTCGACCAGGGCTGGCTTTCGCCGGAACGCATTCTGCAACCCCTGCGAGATGGAGAGTAGACGATGTCGATCACCGCGGAGCGCCGCACGGCGCTCGTCGAGGACTATGCCCGCGCCGCCAACGACACCGGCAGCCCGGAAGTCCAGGTCGCGATCCTGAGCGAGCGGATCGGTAATCTGACCGAGCACCTCAAGATCCACGCCAAGGATTTCCATTCGCGGCGCGGCCTGCTGATGCTGGTCGGACGCCGGCGCCGCCTGCTCGACTATCTCAAGGGCCGCGACCAGTCCCGCTACGAGGGCCTGATCTCACGTCTTGGCCTCCGCCGCTAGGCGGAGGCATTACGCCAGGAGGGGGCGCGGTTCGGCGTTTCAGGTGACATGGAGCTTCGCTCCCTGCCGTCCGAGACGCCGCAGACGCCGATCGTCCCCAGGCGAACAGCCAAGGAACGACACATGTTCGATTACTATCGCAAGGAACTGGAGTGGGGCGGCCGCAAGCTGGTCCTCGAGACCGGCAAGATGGCGCGCCAGGCCAACGGCGCCGTTCTTGCCCGCTACGGCGACACGATCGTGCTCTGCACCGCCGTCGGCGCCCGCCACGTCAAGCCCGGCCAGGACTTCTTCCCGCTGACCGTCAACTACCAGGAAAAGGCCTTCGCCGCCGGCAAGATCCCCGGCGGGTTCTTCAAGCGCGAGGGTCGTCCCTCCGAGGCCGAGATCCTCAATTCGCGCCTGATCGACCGGCCGCTGCGGCCGCTCTTTCCCGAGGGCTTCCGCAACGAGATCCAGGTGGTGGCGACCGTGCTGAGCCACGATCTCGAGAATGATCCTGCCATCGTCGCCCTGATCGGCTGCTCGGCGGCGCTGACCTTGTCCGGCATCCCGTTCTTCGGCCCGGTTGCCGGAAGCCGCGTCGGTCATGTCGGCGGCCAGTACGTGCTCAACCCGACGATCGCGCAGACGAAGGAGAGCGCGCTCGACCTCGTCCTCGCCGGCACCGCGCAAGGCGTGCTGATGGTCGAGAGCGAGGCCCGCGAACTCTCCGAGGACGAGATGCTCGGCGCCGTCACCTTCGGCCATCAGGCCTTCCAGCCGGTGATCCAGGCGATCATCGAGCTTGCCGAGCATGCCGCGAAGGAGCCCTGGCCGCTCGCCGAGGAAACCGAAGCCGCGCGAACCCTCAAGTCGCGCGTCGACGCCATCGCCCGGGCGCCGTTCGCCGAAGCCTACGACGAGCGCGTCAAGCAGGCGCGGGTGGAGAAGGTCGGTGCCGCCAAGAAGGCGGCCGCCGCCCGGCTCGCCGAGGAAGGCCTCGACGCCGACGCCGCCAAGGGCCTGTTCAAGGCGCTCGAGGCCGACATCGTCCGCAACGCCATTCTCGACCACGGCATCCGGATCGACGGCCGCGACACGCGCACCGTCCGCCCGATCGTCGCCGAAGTCGGCGTCCTGCCGCTCGCGCACGGATCCGCACTCTTCACCCGCGGCGAAACCCAGGCGCTGTGCGTGGCGACGCTCGGCACCGGCCAGGACGAGCAGGTCATCGACGCGCTGGAGGGCGAATATCGGCAGCATTTCATGCTGCACTACAATTTCCCGCCCTTCTCGGTCGGAGAGGCGGGACGCATGGGCTCGCCCGGCCGCCGCGAGATCGGTCACGGCAAGCTCGCCTGGCGGGCGCTGCATCCGCTGCTGCCGAGCAAGGAGGCTTTCCCCTACACGCTGCGCGTCGTCTCCGAAATTCTGGAGAGCAACGGCTCGTCGTCGATGGCGACCGTCTGCGGCACCTCGCTCTCGCTGATGGACGCCGGGGTTCCGCTCGCGCGGCCCGTCGCCGGGATCGCCATGGGACTGATCAAGGAGGATCGCGGCTACGCGGTGCTCTCCGACATCCTCGGGGACGAGGACCATCTGGGCGACATGGATTTCAAGGTCGCCGGCACCGAGGCCGGCGTCACCTCGCTGCAGATGGACATCAAGATCACCTCGATTACGCCCGAGATCATGAAGGTGGCGCTCGACCAGGCTCGCGAGGGCCGTCTGCACATCCTCGGCGAGATGTCCAAGGCGCTGACCGGCGCGCGCAGCGGCGTCTCGACCAACGCGCCCAAGATCATCACCATCACGGTGCCGAAGGAGAAGATACGCGAGGTCATCGGCACCGGCGGCAAGGTGATCCGCGACATCGTCGAGACCACCGGCTGCAAGATCGATATCGAGGATGACGGCACCATCAAGATCGCCGCCACCTCGGACGAGCAGGCCCAGCGCGCCATCGACCGGATCCGCGGCATCACCGCCGAACCCGAAATCGGCGTGATCTACACCGGCAAGGTGGTCAAGACCGCCGACTTCGGCGCGTTCGTGAACTTCCTTGGTGCCCGCGACGGTCTGGTCCACATCAGCGAGCTCGCCCACGGCCGTGTCGCCAAGACCACCGACGTCGTCGCCGCCGGCGATCAGGTCCGGGTCAAGGTGCTCGGCTTCGACGACCGCGGCAAGGTCAAGCTGTCGATGCGTGTGGTCGACCAGGCGACGGGAGCCGACATCTCCGACCAGGTCGGGCCGAAGGGCGGCAGTCGTTCGCGCGTCGACGAAGCCGTCGAGTAGGAGGCGCTGCGTCACTCTTCACCGGAAGGGTGACGCAGCCTATCTCAGGTTCGTGAACAAAGGGCGGAAACGGCTCCAATGAGGGCAGTCAACACGGTCCGGATGGGTGGCGTCGACGTGCTGCCGATCATCGAGGGCGGCAAGGGGGTCTCGGTCTCGGACGGCGTGTCGTCCGGTCACTGGGCGGCCTCGGGTGGTGTCGGCACCTTCAGTGCCGTCAACGCGGACAGCTACGACGAGCATGGCCATGTGATCCCGCAGGTCTATCGAGGCCGCACCCGCAGCGACCGGCATGAGGAGATGGTGCAGTTCGCCATCGCCGGCGGCATCGCCCAGGCGCGTCGGTCGCACGAGGTCAATGGCGGAAGCGGCCGCATCCACGCCAATATCCTCTGGGAGATGGGGGCAGCCGAGCGGGTGATTACCGGCGTGCTCGAAGGGGCGAGAGGTCTGGTGCACGGCCTGACCTGCGGAGCAGGAATGCCGTATCGACTGTCGGAGATCGCGTCGCGCTTCGGCGTCCACTACTACCCGATCATTTCCTCGGCACGCGCGTTCAACGCGCTCTGGCGCCGCGCCTACCACAAGGCGGCCGGGCTGCTCGGGGGCGTCGTCTACGAGGATCCGTGGCTTGCCGGCGGGCACAACGGCATCTCCAACAGCGACGATCCGCGCCGTCCGGAGGCGCCGTTCCCGCGCGTCCTCGAGCTGCGTCGCCTGATGCGCGGGTTCGGCCTCGGCGACACCCCGATCATCATGGCCGGCGGCGTCTGGTGGCTCGAGGAGTGGGAAGACTGGATCGACAACCCCGATCTCGGGCCGATCGCCTTCCAGTTCGGGACCCGCCCGCTGCTCACCCGTGAAAGCCCGATCTCGGAAGCCTGGAAACAACGGCTGATGGAACTGTCGACGGGTGACGTGCTGTTGCAGCGCTTCAGCCCGACCGGTTTCTACTCGAGCGCGGTCAGGAACGAGTTCATGGCCGACCTGGTCCATCGTTCCGAGCGTCAGGTCGCCTACATCTCCGAGCCGGTCGGCGAGCACATCGCCGAATTCATGATCGGTCCCCGAGGGCGGCAGGTGTATCTCGCGCCGGCCGACCTGCATCGGGTTCGCGACTGGCAGTCGCGCGGCTTTACCGAGGCGCTGCGCACACCCGACACGACGCTGGTGTTCGTGACGCCGGAAAAGGCCGCCGAGATCAGAGCCGACCAGATCGCCTGCATGGGATGCCTCTCCGAGTGCCGCTTCTCCAATTGGAGTGAACGCGGCGAGGCGAACAGCAGCGGTCGCAAGACCGATCCGCGCAGTTTCTGCATCCAGAAGACGCTTCAGGACGTCGCGCACGACCTAGACGATCCGACGGCGCCCGATCGCAACCTGATGTTCGCGGGCAGGATCGCCCATCGCTTCGCGACCGATCCATTCTACTCCAACAATTTCATCCCGACCGTCCGTCAGCTGGTCGAGAGGATCGTTTCCGGCCGCTGACGGGTCCGCCTGCTGGCGGTGGAGGCCAGCCGGAATGCCGCCTCGCCCGGATGCGAGACGAACGGCGTCGGTATGCCGACCGTCGTCTCGGCCCCGCCCAGATAGAGGAAGCCGTCGTCCGCCATCTGTCCGGCAAGCCCGGCGAGGACCTGGCATTTGGTCGGCTGGTCGAAGTAGATCAGCACGTTGCGGCAGAACACGATGTCGAATCTGCCGAGCCTCGACGGATCGTCGAGAAGGTTCCACGCTCGGAACGAGACACGCTCCCGCAGGTGCTGTTTGACCCGCCAGGATTTTCCCCCGCGATCGAAATACTTGACCAGCATCTGGATCGGGAGCCCTCGCTGGACCTCGAAATGCGAATAGACGCCCGAGTTGGCGCGTTCGATCTGCTCGCGCGACACATCGGTGCCGATCAGCTCGAACGGGCGATCGGCGAGCATGTCCTGCATTTCGGCAATGATCATCGCGATGGAGTAGGCCTCCTGTCCGCTCGAGCTCGCCGCCGACCAGATACGGAGCGGCTGGCCTGGCGGACGCGCCCTGTGCAGCGAAGGCAGCGCCACGGTCCTGAGATGCGCGAAGGGCTTGTCGTCACGGAAAAAGAATGTCTCGTTCGTCGTCATCGCTTCCACGACAGCTGCCGCAACGGCCTCGTGCCTGGCGTCCTTGCCCGCAAGCTGGGCAGCCAGCTCCGCCAGGGTCGCGATGCCATGGAATTGGATCACCGGCCGCAACCGGCTCTCGATCAGATAGAGCTTGGCTTCCGTCAGAGCGATGCCCGCCCGCGCGTGGAGGAAGCCGGCGATCGCCTCGAACGTGGCGGGCGTGACCGTGACCGCCGGATCGGCGCCGCTCATGCTCCGACCAGCGCGCGGATCGCCGCCGGGATCTGCTTGAGCGGCAGCACCGAACGGCAGAGGCCGGCATTGGCGATCGCCCCGGGCCTGCCCCACACCACGCTGCTGTCCTCGTCCTGCGCCAGGGCGGTCCCACCCGCCTCGACGACCGCGCGGGTGCCGAGCAGCCCGTCCCGACCCATCCCGGTGAGCATGACGACCAAGGTCCGGCTGCCGCATGCGACGGCCGCGCTGCGGAGCATGACGTCGACCGAGGGACGGCAGAAATTCTCCGCCGGCGCATCCGACAGCGCCACCGTCAGCCCTCGCGCGCCCGGCTGCACCGTCAGATGCCGCCCGCCCGGCGCGATCGTCACGTGATCGGCCTGCAGCGTCTCGCCCTGGCTCGCCTCCCGACATGTCATGCCGCCGAGCTTGGCGATCTGATCGGCAAGCAGCGGCACGAAGCTGGCGGGCATGTGTTGCGTCAAGACGACCGGAACGCCGAGCTTCGGCCCCAGCGCCCCGAACAGCGAGAACAGAGCTTGTGGACCTCCGGTCGAACTGCTGATGGCGAGCAGGGCGGCCTTCGGTCCAAGCCGGGGTGACCTCGTGGTGATCGCCGGTCCGTCGATCCGCGACCGGTTTGCCCGGCCGCCCTGCTCGAGCCGCCGCAGCCGCCCAAGCCCGCGCACCTTGGCGACCAGTTCGGTCCTGAAGTCCTCGTCGCCGAACGCCCCCGTCGTGCTTGGTTTAGGAACATAGTCCGCTGCACCGAGCCCGAGCGCCTCGATCGCGATGCTGGCTCCGCGCAGGGTCAAGGTGGACGCCATGATGACGCGGACCGTCGGATCGATGTCGAGCAGGACCGGCAACGCCGCCATGCCGTCCATCACCGGCATCTCGATGTCGAGGACGACAACGTCGATCGAGGCAGTCCGGTGCCATGTCCTGACCGCGTCGATCGCCGCCTGACCGTCGCGCACGCTGGCGACGATGTCGAAGTCGGCTTGCGCACGCAGCATCCGGCCGATCGCGCCACGGATGACCAGCGAATCATCACAGACCAGGACGCGCGTCCTCGTGCCTGCCGGTGTCGATTGCCCGGTGACCAGCGTTGACGCCGTGCTCATAGCAGGCGGAGTTGCGAGAACTTGCCGAGCAGGATCTCGTCGTTGAACGGTTTCATGACGTATTCCTGGGCGCCGCTTTCCACGGCGCGGACGATGAAGCCGATCTCGCTCTCGATCGTGCACAGGATGACGATCGGCTTGTCGGGACCGAACTCCGAACGCAAGGCATCGAGGCATTCGATGCCGTTCATCACTGGCATGTTCCAGTCGAGCAGCACGCAGTCGGGCAATGCCTCGCGGCAGGACATCAAGGCCTCAAGGCCGTTGGCTGCTTCCGAGACACGCAAGCCCGCTCTTTGAAGGGTCTCCTTGGTGACGCGGCGCGTGACCTTGCTGTCGTCGACCACGAGACAGTGACGTGCCGTCGATGTCATGCCCATGAGCGGATCAATGCCAGAGCCTGGAGAGTTCGAGCAGAGATCCGACGTCGAGAAGAGCCAGGAGCCCATCGTCGAGCCTGTAGACGCAGGTCGCGAACTGCGCCCAGGCAGGCGGCAACCCGATCGGTTTGGTGCAGCGACGCGAGGATGGCAGCAAGACGACTTCGCTCACTTGGTCGACCAGCAGGGCGTAGAGCGCCGATTCGTGCTCCACGACGATGGCCGCGCGTTCGGCCCGCTCCTGCGGATCTGCCGCATCTCGCTGCCCGCTCGACGAAAGCCGGCGCCGGAGGTCGATCGCGGTGACGATCCTGCCGCGTAGATTGAGATTGCCGGCCACTTCGCGCGGTGCGAGCGGAACATGGTTCAGCTCGAGACGGTCGAGAATGTCGCGCACACCGGCGACGGGCAGTCCGCACAACTGCCCGTCGAGAGAAAACAGGACTGTGTTCTCTTCCAGCGAAGCGCTCGATCGTATCGAGGATGCCGACATCGACAGAGGTCTCCTTCCACAATCAGGCTGCTTCGAGGACGCCGGGATCGACTGTTCGACGAACCGGTTCGAGCGTGGGATTGCTGGATACCGGTGCACTGGCCTTGGCCAGCCACCAGCTGTGATCGATCACTTCGGTCGCCTTTCCGGCGATGACCGCGGTTCCGATCACGCCGGGGCGCCCACTGCCCAGCTCGATCGTCAGCTCGATGTCGACGATGTCGACGATGCCGCTCACCATCAGTCCGATGCGCCGACCGCCATCCTCGAACACCAGCACCGGGTGCCGGTGTTCGCCAAACCGGCTGGCGACGGAGACCAGAGGCATCAATTGCTGTCTGTATTGGACCATCGCGACACCGCCGCAATGTTCGACGGCGCTGCACGGGAACAGCTCCATCCGCGCGACCGCGTCGAGTGCGACGGCCTTGATCTCCTCGTCGGCCTGGAACAGCAGGACCGGCGTGCGTCGCGCTCCGGTCGCGGCGGCGACCGGAGCCTCGGTGATCTGCGAGCCGCCACTGAAGCCGATCGTCCGTGCAATCCCGCTCGGATCGAGGATCATCGCCACCGAGCCGTCGCCGAGGATCGTGTTGCCGCCGAAGATGGTCAGGTGGCGAAGCAACGGCGCCATCGGCTTGACGACGATTTCCTCGGTGTCGAACACCTCGTCGACGATGATGCCGAACATGGTGCCGCCTGCCTGCATCACGGCCACGATGTGCTCGGCGTCCGTCGATCGTTCGGCGCGAAGCTCGAGCAACGAGGCAAGATCGACCATGGGAAGCAGGCGATCGCGCAGCTTGAGGATTTCGGCCCCGCCGATCCGGCCGATCTCGATCGCGGAACCGCGGTTCCCGACGCGCACGAGTTCCACGACCCCCAATTGCGGCATCACGAAGCGCTGCCCCGCGGCCGCCACGATCAGCCCCGGGACGATGGCGAGCGTGAGCGGGATCCTGATCGCCAGGACGGTGCCTTCGCCCGCGACGCTGCGCAGCTCGATGTCGCCGCTGATCCGCTCGATGTTGGTCTTGACGACATCCATGCCGACGCCGCGTCCCGACACCGACGTGACCGCGGCCGCGGTCGAGAAGCCCGGCATGAACACGAAGCGCTGGATCTGGGCGTCGGTCATCGACGCGATCTCCTGCTCGGTCGCAAGATTCTGCGCGATCGCTTTCGCCCTGATGCGAGCGAGATCCAGTCCGCGCCCGTCATCGGACACTTCGATGATGACGTGGCCGCCCTCATGGAACGCCTTGAGCGTGATGCGTCCGGCGGCGCTCTTGCCCGCCTTGATCCGCACGTCGCTGGTCTCGAGACCGTGGTCCGCCGCATTGCGGACGATGTGCGTCAGCGGATCGCGGATCTGCTCCAGCACCTGCCGGTCGAGCTCGGTGTCGGCGCCCTGCAGGTCGAGCTCGATCTGCTTGCCGAGATCATGCGTCAGCTCGCGGATCAGACGGGGCAGCTTGTTCCAGGCTTGGCCGATCGGCTGCATGCGGGTCTTCATCACGCTGTCCTGCAGCTCCGACGTCAGCCGCGAAAGCCGCTGCAGCGCCGCGACGAGGGGACCGTCGGTCTGCGATCGCGACAGTTGCAGGAGCTGGTTTCGGGTCAGCACCAGCTCGCCGACCAGCGTCATCAGGCCTTCCAGGGCCTCCAAGCCCACGCGTATCGTCTGCGCGGTGAAGCCTTGATCGTTCGACCCCGTCGTCGGCTGAGCCGCGAGCTCCGTGACCGGCTCGGTCGCAACCTCTGGTGCCGAGGGAGTGTCGAGGGGCGGCATCGCGACCGCTCGCGCGGACACGGTTTCGGGCCGCACGTCCGGCTTGCCGGTCCCCTTGGGCAGGTGGCCTTCCGCGATCAGCTCCAGTCCGGTGATCAATGCCAGATCATCACCGCTCGGCTCGCGTCCGGAGCGGCCAAGTTCGTCGACGATCATCTTGATGCGATCGAGTGCTGCAAGCACGTGATCGACGACGACCGAGGTCGCCTGCATCTTGCCATCACGGAGACGACCGAGAACGTCCTCCGCCGCATGCGCGACGCGCTCGAGACGCGGCAGACCCAGAAAGCCGCACGTGCCCTTGATCGTGTGCACGTGACGAAAGATCAACGACAGCGTCTGCTTGTCGCCCGGCTGTCGTTCCAGCTCGACCACAGCGTTGTCGAGCTCCGGCAGGCCCTCGTTCACCTCGGTCAGGAAATCGGTCAGCAGGTCGTCCAAGGTCGCGGCTCCATGCCAGAGCCGACAGAGTGTCAGACCTTCACCAACAATCCCCTAAGGCAGGCACGCTCGCGCGAACAACGCGAACGCCCTCCCGCGATGGCTCAATGCCGCCTTCTCCTTTCCGTTCATCTCGCCGAATGTCCGTTGGCAACCCTCCGGCACGAACATGGGGTCGTAGCCGAATCCGGATGCACCGCGAGGCGGCCAGGTCCAGACACCATCGACCCGACCTTCGAACAAAGCGACATGATCGTCCGGCCATGCGACCGCCAGTGCGCATGTGAGACAGGCCTGCCGCTCGGTGTCGCTCGCCGCCTCGCTCCGCACGCGGTGCATGGCCGCCGGGTAGCCGTCGGCAGCCCAGCGCGCCGACAGCGCGCCAGGCGCTCCGCCGAGTGCGGCGACGGCGAATCCGCTGTCGTCGGCCAGGGCGGGCAGCCCGGACGCACGCGCGGCCGCACGCGCCTTGAGCAGGGCGTTGCGGAAGAAATCGTCCTCGGTCTCGTCGGGCGCCGGAAGTCCGAGCGAGCCAGCGTTCGTCACGTTCAACCCCGCCGCCTCGAGCGCCGGGCGCAATTCGGCGATCTTGCCCGCGTTGTGGGTGGCCAGGACGACGCGATCCCCCGAGGCGAAGCGCCGCACCGGTCTCAGCCCGCTTCGTCGATGGCTCGACGCTGCATGTCGAACAGCTGCTTCGTCCCTCGACGCGCCAGCGCCAGCAACGCGATGAGGTCTGCCTCCGAAAAGGGCGCCCCTTCGGCCGTGCCCTGGAGCTCGACGAGATTGCCGTCGTCGGTGAACACGAAATTCGCGTCTGCGTCCGCCCCGCTGTCCTCCGCGTAGTCCAGATCGAGCAGGGCCTCGCGGCCCCTCAATCCGCACGAGACCGCCGCGACCTGTCCCTCGAGTGCCGAGGCAGCCAGGATTCCCGCCTCCAACCGTCGCCGCAGCGCCAGACCGAGCGCGACATAGCCCCCGGTGATCGATGCGCAGCGCGTGCCGCCATCGGCGTTGATCACGTCGCAATCGACCGTGACCGTGATCTCGCCCAGGCGGGCTCGATCCGTTACCGCTCGCAGCGATCGTCCGATCAAGCGCTGGATCTCCTGCGTTCGTCCTGATTGCTTGCCGCGCGCCGCCTCCCGGTCGCTGCGCGTGTGCGTCGCCCTCGGCAGCATGCCGTATTCCGCCGTTACCCATCCTTGACCGGTGTTGCGCAGGAAGGGCGGAACCCGGTTCTCCACGCTGGCCGAACACAGCACTTCGGTGCCGCCCATCCGGACCAGACACGATCCTTCGGCGTGTCGCGCGAAGCCAGTCTCGAACGAGACGGCACGCAGGGCATCGGCAGCCCGGCCATCAGCACGCATGCGATCGATCCTTGCAGTTGACCGTGGTCCCTTCGAACCACATGCTGCCATGTGTACTGCACAATGGATCCGCCTCCCATCCTCCGTCCGGCGCCGGTGCCCGGCCTCGATGAGCGCTCCGCGGCGATCCTGCGAGAGATCGTCGAGCAATATGTTGAAACCGGCGATCCGGTCGGCAGCCGCACCCTGTCCCGTCGGCTGCTGCAGTCGCTGTCCCCGGCGACGATCCGCAATGTGATGGCCGACCTGACCGAAGCGGGCCTTCTGTTCTCCCCACACACCTCGGCCGGCCGACTGCCGACCGAGAAGGGACTGCGCCTGTTTGTCGACGGTCTCCTCCAGTTCGGGCAGCTCAGCGACGAGGAACAGGCCGGAATCGCCAACTCGCTCGAGGCGCGCGGCCGCTCGCTGGAAGACACGCTCTCGGACGCCTCTTCCATGCTTTCCGGCCTGTCGGCGGCAGCCGGGCTGGTGCTCGCTCCGAAATCCGAGGGCGCCATCAAGCATATCGAGTTCGTCGCACTCGGCCCCGGTCGCGCGCTGGTCATCCTCGTCGGTGCGGACGGCCTGGTCGAGAACCGCGTCATCGAAACGCCGCCAGGCCTGCCGCCGTCCGCACTCGTCGAGGCGGCTAACTATCTCAACGCGCATGTCCAGAGCCGACCGCTGGCCGAACTTCGGAAACTGGTGGCCGAAGACATGGCCGCGAACCGTACAGCCCTGGACGGACTCGCCAGTTCGGTCGTCGAAAGCGGACTCGCGACCTGGACCGACACGGGCCGCGGCGCCTCGCTGATCATCCGCGGGCAAGGCAGGCTTCTGGCCGACATCACGGAGGTCGAGCGTCTGTCGACGATCCGGCTGCTGTTCGACCGGCTCGAAACCCAGGAAACCATGCTCCGCCTGCTCGATCTCGCGGAGCAGTCTGACGGCGTCCGCATCTTCATAGGAGCCGAAAGCGGGCTGTTCGGAATCGCCGGGATGTCGATGGTCGTGGCGCCGACCCGAAGCCAGACCACTAATCGGATCGTCGGCGCGATCGGCGTCATCGGGCCTACCCGCCTCAACTACGGACGCATCATCCCGGTCGTCGACTACACGGCGCGCGTAATCAGCAGCCTTCTGGGCTGAGCGGACGGGCTTCGTCGGCAAGCAGAATCGGTATGCCGTCTCGGATCGGATACGCCAGACCCGCCTTGGGGCTAATCAACTCGCTCGCTTCCCGGTCGTAGATCAGCGGACCACGTGTCACCGGGCAGACCAGCATCGACAGCAGGCGTGAATCGAGTTCGGGTCCTTGGTCAGCTGGCACGGCCCTGCCCCTCGCCGTCGGCTTCATGGCTGCCGATCTCGAGCAACGCGTGCAGATCCTGCGCCCGTTGGACCTCGTCGGGCGCTTCGAGCAGCATCTGCTTCTCGACGTCGGTGAACGGACACACCATGCAGAGCGTGGTGATCAGGGTGTCATCGTCCATCTGCGTCACGGCGTCCCAGTTGGCATCGAGCCCGCGCCGATGAAAGTAGCGGCGCAATGACGCGATCAGCGCATCGCGGTCGATCGACGGTGCCAGCGCCGGTCCGAGGTCAAGTTCGAAACCGCTGTAGTCCGCACTCACGGAGCGGAACAGCCGATGGACCGGTTGCTCCTCGACGAGGCTGAACCGCGCCAGCCCGACCAGAGTGATCAGGTAGCAGCCATCATCGGTTTCCGCGAATGAACTGATCCGTCCGAGGCAGCCGACCCGGTGGAGTCCGCCGGCTTCATTGGCCGAGGTCGATCCACGCCTTGCCCTCGGCTGGATCATGCCGAACATCCGTCCGGCAGCAAGCGCCTCGTCGACGAGATTGAGATAGCGCGGCTCGAAGATGTTCAGCGGCAGGCGTCCGCGCGGCAGGAGCAACGCTCGAGACAGCGGAAATATCGGAAAGACGTGCGGCAGCGAGCCGATCATGGTGGCCCGCGGCGCGTCCTCGCGTCGATCGTCCGGCCACACTGCGCGCCGCGTCAAGCTGCTCATCGGGCGAGGAGTTTCGATCCACTCAACTGAACAGGAGCGCCGACATCCGGCGCCGCGCCACGCGGGTCGCCGCGTCATCATTGCCCCAGGCCTCGCAGACCCTGCTCAGCAGACACCGAG
>CAXTUK010000033.1:6197-14279 GCA_964247395.1 uncultured Acetobacteraceae bacterium | reverse complement strand
CACCAGAGCCGCATCGCGTCGATCAGCCTGACCCAGGCGACGGAATGGGGGACGGTCTACACGCCCGGACAGGTGGCGACGCTGGCCGACATCGCCCATCGCAACGACGCCGTCGTGCACATGGACGGCGCCCGGTTCGGCAACGCGCTGGTGGCGCTGGGCGTAACCGCCGCGGACGCGACCTGGCGGGCAGGGGTCGACATGCTCTCGTTTGGGGCGACGAAGAATGGCGCAATCGCGGCAGAGGCGATCGTGGTGTTCCGCCCTGCCCTCGCCCACGGCATCGCCGAACGACGCAAGCAGTCGGGACACCTGCTGTCCAAGCAGCGTTTCCTGAGCGCGCAACTGGTCGGCTACCTGCAGGACGGGTTGTGGCTCCGCAACGCATCGCATGCCAACGCGGCAGCGCGTCGGCTCGGCGAGGGCCTGGCTGCGCTGCCGGGCGTCGAGCTGGTGCACCCGGTCGAGGCGAACGAGGTGTTCGTGCGGCTGCCTGACGAGGTGGCGGCAGCGCTGGAGCGCGCCGGCATCGGATTCTACCGGTGGGCCTCGGAAGGATCCCACGTTCTCGCGCGGATGGTCACATCGTTCGCGACGCCTGCCGCCGATGTCGAAGCGGCCCTGGACGCGGCACGACGGATCTAGGCGGCTTCATCTCGGCTTCGGAAGCACCGCGAGCAGGGCGCTGCCGAGGAGGATCGGACCGGCGGCGGCGGCGAGGCTGGCGCCGGCGAGGCCGGTGGCGATGGCGCCATAGAACACGTCGCGCTGGCGACTGGTCCAGAACTCGGTGCGGGTGTGCCTGACGCGATCCGAGAAGCGGCCGTCGACGCCGCGCTCGCCGGGAATCGGCTCGAAGAGATTGCCGTCCGGGTGGGAGACGGGACGATCCTCGAGCTGGCCCTCCCACATGCGTGCGGCAAGGCGGTCGGCGAGACCGGGCGACAGGCGCTGGGCGGCGCCCATCTGCGCCACCGACCGGCCGACCCAGATCTCGCGGCGTGGGTGCTCGGCCGCGAACAGGATCGCCTCGGCGCAGAGGCGAGGGTCGAAAACCGGGTCTGGCGCGTACTGGGCTCGGCCGGTGTGGTTGCGCTGCCAATCGAACTGCGGCGTGTTGACGGCCGGCAGGTAGACGATCGAGAGCGCGACCTTGATCCGGTCGTGCAGAAGTTCGGTGCGTAGGCTGTCGGTGAAGCCGCGGACGGCCGCCTTGGCGCCGCAATAGGCCGACTGCAGCGGCGCGGACCGGAAGCCCAGGCCAGAGCTGATCTGGATGATGGTGCCCTGATTGCGCGGGGTCATCAGACGGAGTGCGGACAGCGTGCCGTGGACCTGGCCGAGATAGGTGACCTCGGTGACGCGTCGGTATTCGGCGGGGCGGATGTCGCGGGCGGGCGCGACGACGCTGGCCTGGGCGTTGTTGACCCAGCACTGGAGCGGGCCGAGCGCGGTCTCGAGCCGGCCGGCGGCGAGGCTGACCGCTTCCGCGTCGGCGACGTCGGCCGCGACACCCACAGACTGGACGCCCTTGCCGCGCAGTTCGGACTCGAGATTGCGCAGGCGTTCCTCGTCGCGTGCGATCAGGCCGACGGACCAGCCGCGTCGTGCAAACAGCTCGGCGGCAGCCCGCCCGATCCCGGATGTTGCGCCGGTGATGACCACGACCGCCATGCGCGTCCCTCCCTGTCGGGAGACATGTGCGGCGGCCGGCGCCGCTGTCAGCGGGAGGCGGCGCGAATAGTCGGTCCGCTCGTCGAAGCGTGTTCGGCGCTCAAGCGGCCTGGCCGCCGATCGACAGCGCGCTCCTGAGGCTTTCGAACGAGTTCTCGATGTCGGCGACGATCGCCGCGCGGGCCGCCACCGGATCGCGGGCGCGAAGCGCTTCGAGCAGGCGCTCATGCGGATGGTCCGAGGCGACGTGGTCGGCGGCTGGTTCGAGCAGGGCGTTCAGGGGCTCGAACCGCACCTCGAGCGCGTCGATCATCTTGACCAGCGTGGGACGGTTGGCGCGCGCCAGGATCTCGTGGTGGAACGCATCGTTCTGCGCGAGCATCCCGGCGCGGTCGCCGGCGGCGACGGCGTCGCGGAGCCTGGCCTGGATGTCCTCGAGAACCTGGACCTGCTGGGCAGTGGCGCGTTCGGCGACGACGGAAGCGGCCCGGCCCTCGAGATCGATCCGCAGCTCCTTGATCTCGTCGAGTTCCTCGGCGCCGAGGGTCGGCACCAGGACGGAGTTGCGCTCGTCCAGGCCGAGCGCCTGCTCGGAGACCAGCCGCAGGAGGGCTTCGCGCACTGGCGTCGCGCTTAGGCCGAGCTTGGCGGCGAGCGGCCGCAGGATGAGACGCTGACCGGGGCGGAACTCGCCGGATCGCAGCGCCACGCGAATGGCCTGATAAGCCCGCTTGCTCAGCCGCTCGGCGCTTGCATCATTGGTGATCTGAGTGACGTCGGTTTGATCCAGCACGCGCCTTCCCCTCGTCGCAGATGGTCCGGGCTCCGGTCCGTGTCGTCGGGCCGTCCGATGGCCTCTCTTATAACGCCGCCGTTATCCGTATTGCCAACCACCGACGGCGAAAAAATGCCCGTAAAACGGGTCTTTTCAGCGGTGTAGAACCATCGTTCGTGTGCTTAAAACGACGATGCTAACATGCCGGGCAAATGTCGGATTTCTGGACGATCGGGCGACTGCGAAACTCAGGCCACGTCCTCGAGCGTCATCGCCTGGCGCGAGAGAAGCTCCCGGTACGGGCCTTCCTCGCGCTCGAGCATGCTGGGCGGCCCGTCCTGCAGGATCCGGCCCGACTGCATGACGACGATCCGGTCGAAATTGCGCAAGGTGGAGAGGCGGTGGGCGACGGCGATGACGGTGCGGCCCACCATCAGGCGATCGAGCGCCTCCTGGACGCGCTGCTCGCTCTCGCTGTCGAGCGCGCTGGTGGCCTCGTCGAGCAGCAGGATGGGAGCGTTGCGCAGGAAGGCGCGGGCGATGGCGATGCGCTGCCGCTGACCGCCCGACAGCTTGACGCCACGATCGCCGACCTCGGTGTCGAAGCCCTCGGGCATGGCCTCGATGAAGTCGCGGCAGCCGGCGGCGTCGGCGGCGGCGACCACCTCGTCGTCGGTCGCCTCGGGCTTGCCGTATCGGATGTTCTCGAGCACGGAGCGGTGGAACAGGGAGACGTCCTGCGGGACGACGGAGATGGCGCCGCGCAGGGCCGCGTCGGTCAGGCGGCGGATGTCGGTGCCGTCGAGCAGCAGCTCGCCGCCTTGAATAAAGCGGAGGCGCTGGAGGAGCGCCAGCACGGTGGTCTTGCCGGAGCCGGACCTTCCGACGAGGCCGATCCTCTGGCCCGGTTCGACCGCCAGGTGGAAATCGTCGAGCACCTTGTCGCCGCCCGGATAGGCGTAGCTGACGGCGCGGAACTCGACCCCTCCCCGGGCCGGGTGCTTGAAATTCGTGGCGTCGGGCTGGTCGGGCATGTCGTGCGGCAGCAGCAGCGTGCCGAGTGCCTCGGAGAGTCGGGCGATATGC
Source organism: uncultured Acetobacteraceae bacterium (assembly GCA_964247395.1). GTDB lineage: Bacteria > Pseudomonadota > Alphaproteobacteria > Acetobacterales > Acetobacteraceae > CAXTPV01. The sequence goes on along the minus strand of CAXTUK010000033.1, from coordinate 10,744 downwards.
TGGATGGTCTCGACGAGTGCGACCGCGAGGTCGCGGGTGCCGTGCAGGATGGTGAAGCCGAGGCTGGTGATCATGACGATGTCGCCGGTGGTGACCTGGTGTTCGATCCAGAGGATCACCGAGACGATCAGCAGGGCCGCGGTCAAGGCCGCGGTCATGACCGCGTGCAGCAGGCGCAGCTTCTCCAGGTAGCGAAGCGAGCGGGTCCGGGTCGCCATCTCGCCGCGGAGCCGTCGCGAGAAGCGCATCCGTTCGCGCTTGCCGGCGCCGAAGGCGCGGACCAGCGGCATGTTGTTGATCACGTCGAGCAGTTCGCCGTCGACCCGGGCGGCGTCGGCGGCGTAGGCGTGATGCAGCACGCGGCCGGCCGCCGCGAGGCGGAACAGCAGCATCGACATCGCGACCGAGAGCACGACGAGGCCGAGCGCGATCCACCATCGGACGCCGGCCATGTAGCCGATCGAGATGATGACCGCGAGCGTCGGCGGCAGGACGTTCCAGGTGGCGAGGTTCTCGACGAGGAAGGTGGCGTTCGAGGTCGCGGTGATGCGGCCGGCGAGCGTGCCGGGCATGCGATCGGCGAAGTAGGCGGGCGAATGGCCGGTCAGATGGCGGAACAGGTCGCGCCTGATGTCGCCGGTGACGTCGACGAAGGTGCGGGTCGAGATCCAGCCGCCCAGCCGCCAGGACAGGTTGTCGACCCCGATCAGGATGAGAAGGAAGATGACCGCCCGCCAGACGCCGCCGATCCGGTGCGGGTCGCTTGACGCCGCTTGCAGGGCGTTGACGAGGAGCTTGGAGGCGAACGATGCGCTGACCGAGCAGATGACGCCGAGCAGCACCGACAACAGGATCGCCCCGTGCGCGAGGCGGTGACGGTAGACGTAGCTGAGCATGAACCCGATCGGACGGCCGGCGAAGCGGGTCAGATCGCGCAACGTCGGCTCCGGCTCCGGGACTTCGGGACGGGGCATCATTTCGTCCTTTAGGCGAGAGGGCTGTTTATGTCCAAGGTGGCGGTGCACTGGAAGTGGTGCCGATCAGCCGCGCCGCCGGTTCTCCTCACCGATCCTCGATCAGTTTCGTGCTGTCGTGCAACAAATTGGCCATCCGAAGCGTCAAGGGGAGAACCGACAACGCTGCGTCAAGGTCAAGGGATCACCAGACGGCCGCCGCATATTCGCCCCGTTTGCGCTGTCTCCTGCGGATCGACACTTTGGAGAGACAAGCCTGATGCGTATTGCCCAGATCGCGCCGCTCCATGAGGCGGTTCCTCCTAAGCTCTATGGCGGGACCGAGCGCGTGGTGTCGTTCCTGACGGAAGAGCTGGTGGCGCTCGGCCATGACGTGACGCTGTTCGCGAGCGGCGACAGCCGAACGTCGGCCAAGCTGCATGCGACCTGGCCGCGGGCGCTGAGGCTGGATCCGGCGATCCGCGACCCGATCGCGCCGCACATGCTGCTGATGGAGGACGTGGCGCGGCTCAAGCACGAGTTCGACGTGCTGCATTTCCACATGGACTACTGGCCGTTCAGCATGTTCAGCCGCCAGCACGTGCCGTTCGTGACCACGCTGCATGGGCGGCTGGACCTGAACGAGCTGCAGCCGGTCTTCAACGCATTCCCGAAGGTGCCGGTGGTGTCGATCTCCGACAGCCAGCGCCGGCCGTTGCCGCAGGCCAACTTCGTCCGCACCGTGCTGCACGGGCTGCCGAAGGACCTGCTCACGCCTCGGGAGGGCAAGCGCGACTACCTGGCGTTCCTCGGGCGCATCTGCCCCGAGAAGGGCTGCGACCGGGCGATACGGATTGCGCGCGCGGCGGGCATCCCGCTCAAGATCGCGGCGAAGGTCGATCGCGCGGACCACGAGTATTTCGAGACGATCATTAAGCCGATGCTGGCCGGGGGCGGCGTGGAGCTGATCGGCGAGATCAACGACGCGCAGAAGCCCGCCTTCCTGTCGGGGGCGGTGGGTCTGCTGATGCCGATCGACTGGCCGGAGCCGTTCGGCCTGGTGATGATCGAGGCGATGGCGTGCGGCACGCCGGTGCTGGCGTTCAATCGCGGTTCGGTGCCGGAGGTCCTCGAGCATGGGCGGACGGGCCTGATCGTCGAGGACGAGACCGGTGCGGTCGGCGTTGTCGAGAAGTTGGGACGGTTCGACAATCGGGCGATCCGCGCGCGGTTCGAGGAGCGGTTCACCGCGCGGCGGATGGCGGAGGATTACCTGTCGGTCTATCGCTCGCTGATGGGCATCGGACGCCCGTCGCTGCGGGTGGTGGGCGACAGCGCGGACTGATCGGCGGGGTCCTTCGGGCGAGGCAGCTCGACGCCGCGCCTTCTCAGCGGCAGGTCCTGGATTTGCAGGTCCAGCCTGGTTCCGACCGGTGCCAGCTGCATGCGCCGAAGGCCTTCCGGGCCGTGACGGGGTGAGTGGGTTCGAGAGCAAGCCCAAGCGCGCCTGCTCTTTTGCCGCGAAGATGGGTCTCCCGGCCCCGCCGTCGCGAACGGCGGCGGCTTCGGTCCCCGCTTGCTCGCTCCCGCCCCCTTCCGGTAGAGCCGTACAGCAAGGTCGGGCGGTCCGCTCCGCGGCTTCCTCAACGAGGAGAAGTCCACGCCCTCCGGTCCTAGGCTCCTCGCCATGAACGTCGCTCTCCGCAAGGCAATGACCCGCGAACAGTTCTTCCAATGGGCCGAGACCCAGGACGGACGCTACGAGTTCGACGGCGAACAACCCGTCGCCATGACCGGCGGGACCAACAACCACGGCCTCGTGGTTGCCAACATCGTCTCCGAGTTGAGGAACAGGCTCCGCGGCAAGTCTTGCCGGATGCTTCCGGCCGATGCCGGCGGTGTTGCCACCGTCGGACAGACTACCCGATATCCCGACGCCACCGTGACCTGCAGTCCGGTTCAGGGAACCGACCGGTTGATCCCGAACCCCGTGGTGGTCTTCGAGGTCGTCAGCGAGGGCAACGCCCGCACGGACCGGTTCGTCAAGATGCGTGAGTATCATGACGTGCCTTCGATCAGGCGCTACGTTCTCGTCGAACAGACCAGCCCGGTTCTCGTGTCCTACTCGCGCCAGGACGATGAACCGTGGATGGCAACCTCGCTGTCGACCGATGACACGCTCGAGCTTCCCGAGATCGGCATCGAGATCCTCGTTGCCGACATCTTCGACGGTGTCGATCTCAGAGACGTCGAAGCGTCGTAAGGCGTTTGTTCTCGACTTACGGACCACGGGAGGCTGCTCGCCGCAGGTGGTTCCAGCCCGGAGGCAGCAGCGGAGGGCGGAGGGCTTGGGTGCGTCGGGCGAGGCAGCTCGACGGACCGGTTGCCGGGGCTACAGGAGGTCACGCAGGATCAGCACGGCGTGCTTGCGCATTGCAGGACCGTCGACCTGCAGATCGAGTTTGGTTCCGACTGGCGCCAGCAGCTTGCTCCAGAGGCCTTCCGGGCCGAGCGTCTCGGCGGTCTGACCATCGATGCGGGAGACCATCGATCCGGGCTTGAGGCCTGCTTCGGCGGCGGGACTTCCCGGATGGACGGCAGTCACGGACCAGGCCGATCCTCGCCGTGCGAGCCTCAGTCCGGCGCGGTTGAAGACGTCGCGCCGTCCGTGGAGGTGGTTCGGCTCGAGGATGATCCGCTGGCGGGCGTAGTCGAACGTGAGATTGAACTGGCGGAGGATGCCGAGGCCGATATTGGCGGACACCTCGCGGTCGGCGTCGAAGCCCGTGTGCTGCAACGAGATCCGGGTGACCGGCTGATCGACCTGCGCCACGGGACGGCCGTCATCGCCGTCGAACGCGACGGTTCCGGCCCGCTTGCGCGCCCATACGCCGTTCGTCGCGCCGATCGCCCGGCCTGAATAAGGGATGTCGGCCTGGTAGCGCGCCACCAGGCCGTAACGGCGGGCGAAAGGCGCGATGATCCCGAGCGAGCCGGCGTCTCCCGTGTCGATGGTGAGCAAGGCTGCGATCCCGTCGATCGAGCCTCTGCCCTCCGGCTGGTTGTCCTGGAATTGGAACGGAACCACCGCGCCGTCGCCCCGATCGCGAAAAGCGGTCGGCCGGGTCAGCGTCATGATGTCCCGGTCGAAGTCGAGGCGGACGACGAAGCGCTGCAGGATCTCGAGCCCGACGAGCATCTTGTCCGGCTGGTCCGGGGCGAATGGGAAGGAAAGGAACGACAGGCCGTCGATGAGCGCACTACCGAGGGCGAGGCGTCCGACGCGCCCGTTGGTGGCGAAGGTGCTGCCCTCTCCGCCGCCCGATTGCTTCGATCTTCCTTCGGTCGCGAGAGCCAGCGCCGCCACCGTGGCGGGCTGCAGGATCAGGTCGCCGCCGCTGTCGAACTCGGCCTCGAAGGTCTTGTGGTCATCGACCCGCACCGGAACCATGATCCGGTCGTCGGCGGTGAGCCTGAACGGGACGTCCACGCTGTCGCGGTGCGGCGGAAAGACGACGTCGTTCGGGGGGCGTGGCGGGATCGCGTAGAGGCGGTCGGGAACCGGCGGATCGATCTCGACGGTCTCGATCGTCT
>CAXTUK010000033.1:0-6097 GCA_964247395.1 uncultured Acetobacteraceae bacterium | reverse complement strand
ATCGCGTAGAGGCGGTCGGGAACCGGCGGATCGATCTCGACGGTCTCGATCGTCTGGATTTCATCATCGGCGGGATCCGATCCGTCGCCTGACCGGATGGTGAAGGGGAGCATGACGCCGCCGACCGCGCGGTAGTCCGCGTACGTCGTGACCACGCGATCCTCGGCCTGCTGCTCGTCGGTGCGGGCCAGGAGGTGGGTGGTCCGGTCGATCCAGGCCTCGAAGGGACGGCCGCCTTGCGGGGTGATTTCGAGAACGTCGAAGCCACGGCGGTTCTCGGAGCGAGTGCCGGTCAGGGCGATGGTCGCGGCGTGACGGTCGGGAAACCACCGGGCACGGGACACGCGGAAAGACTCGTCGGCCGCCACCAGCCCGGCGTCGACGTCGCCGAGCGCGTAGGCGAAGCCGCTACGGCCAAGGCGCCACGGGGTGACGCCGTCGAACCCGGTCTGGGTCGAGCGATCGGGCCAGGACTCGCGCATGACGTAGCGGCCGGTCGACACATCTTCCCAGCGCTCGGCCGGCGCGGTCCGACCGCCGGCGGCGACCTCCATCACGAGATGCAGCGATCTGATCCCGGACCAGCGGTCGCCTCCCTCGGCCGCGCGCATCGCGGAGATCACGGTTTGTGCGACGTCGGGACTTGCCTGCGCGTCGCCGCAACAGGCGGTCGCGATGATCGGCATCGTCAGGAGGAGAGGGAGCGTGGTGCGGTAGCCGCACGCGTCACGCCTCGAGAGCCAGCAAAGCGAAGGTCGCGAGCCAGTGCTCTCCCATGTAGTCGCCCGAGACGTGCGGCAGGGCCGCCTCGAGATGACGGTCGGCTGCGTCGTGCAGGATGGGAGCTCTGCAATCGTCCGCCGGCAAGGCGCCGGCGAGGGAACGAAAGCCCCAGGCGCGGCTGAGATTGAGGCCGTCGAGGTGGGCGATCTTGCCGTCGCTGCGGTCGCTGACGACGGCGGGCAGGAACAGGTTGGCGGGTCGCCGCTCGGCGAGATGCGGCAGGAAGCGCTCGGACGGGAGCAGCCGCCGCATGCACTCAACCTCGATCAGGGTCGGCGACTGGAAATCGTCGCCGCTTGGCTCGCCCCAGGCGGGACAGAACGCGTCGTGCGCGTACCAGCGCTCGCCGGTGCGGACCAGCAAGTCGAGCAGCTCGGCGTCGCCGATGCCCTCGGCGTAGTCGGCGGCCATACGCAGGGCGAAGGCCGTGTTGGCGTGGGTTCCGGTCCTGACCGGATAGGACGCGATCGGCAGGAAGTCGCGGAAACGCTGCGCGAAGATGTCCGAGAGGGGCGAGAGGGCTTCATGCCAGTGGCGCTGCGGGAGTTGGTACAGTTCGTCGGCCAACTCGAGCAGCCAGGCCCAGCCGTAGGGCCGCTCGAAGCCGCGGGCGGCCGATGCGGCGAGCTAGTCGCACTCCGCGGCGACCTTGTCCGGGACGAGTTGCTGGTGGAACAGGGCGCTGATCTCAGCCGCCTGCGGCAGATTCGGAAACAGTCGCAGCAGGCGGCCGAGCAGCCAGTGGCCGTGCACGCAGGAGTGCCAGTCGAAGCTGCCATGGAAGATCGGGTGCAGCGAAGACGGGGTTCGGACGTCCTGCGGGCCGGTCAGGACGTGGTCAGGCTTGTGCGGGTACTCGCGCGCGACGTGACCGAGGGCGGTGGCGGCAAATCGCGCGGCGATCTCCAAGGTCAGCGTTTGCGGCATCGCCGGTCTCCGGTTGAGAGAATCCGTCACGACAGCTCGCGATATCCAGAAAGCGCGTCAACGACAGATCACGTCCGGCTCGCCCGTTCCGCCGAAAAGACATGAAATCGCCGACCGGGGAACCTGCCTCGTAACCTGGAGAGCCGACCCGTAGCGGCAGACAAGAAAGAGGTCCTCGTCGCCGGGTTGCCGTCGCTTGAAGTGCCATCCGTCGTCGTCCGGCACGTAGCTGACGAGATGGGAGGGCGGCCCGTAGAAGATTTCGGCCTCGACGAAAGCGCGGCCTCTGAACCGATCGTTGCAGGATGTGGAGGTCGAGGCGTGCGATCGAGTGCAAGACAGGAGAAGGAGCGCCATCAAACTACCGTATAACGTGATAGTTGTCGGCGTTGTCGACTGCCTGTCCGTGAGTGTGCCCGAACAAGATCGTTCTCCGGCTGGCGTGATGAGCCCAGGGCTTGTGGTTCCTGCGGTGCTCAACCCACTGGTCGATGACCTGAATGCCATTCTCATCCTGGCCCAAATAGATCGCTGCGTGGCTGGTGCCATCCGTGTGATTTCCATAAAGGCCATTTGGATCGAAGGTCGCGATCACTGTTCCGGGGCCAATCCTGACATTTCCCCTCACCAGATCGCCCTGATGCCAGAAATGCGTCGGGGGCGCATGGGCGGTCTGCTCGACAAGCGCCACGCACTGACCGCTGCCTACGGAAGTGCCTATGATCAGTTCGGGTCGGCGCGCTTGGTAAGGCACGGTCGTTTTCTCCTGACCTCCTTTCATGTTGGCCCTGTCTTCATCTCAGTTCATCAAACGGCCAATCTGTACGTTAGGCGCGACCGAACCGGTCGATCTACGCGGGTCTGGGGCCGCTGGCCCCAGCGGGGTCGAGGGGCAGGGGCCCAGCCCGTGCCTGCCGTCGCTACGCCGCGGGCACCGGCACCTTCGCGGCCTCGAGTGCCGCGGCCTGCCGGTCGGCGAGGGATTGTTCGTCGAAGCTCTCGATCAGCTCGTTGAACATGCGCGACCAGTTGAGCTCGGCCTTCAGGCGGAGGAACACGCTGCCGAGACCGATCGCGGAGCGGTCCATCAGCACGAACTCGCGCGGCGGGCGGACGCCGCCGGTGCGCTGCAGGCCGGCGTGGACGCGCTCGGCAGTGGCGCGGCCGTAGTTCGGGTCGTCGTTGAGCTGGATCGGGCGGACGCGGTCGTCGAGCAGCGGTTCGTAGAGGAAGCGCGCCCACTCGTTGAGCACGTTGGCCTTCTCGCGAGTGATGTTGGTGAAGCCCCAGTTCTCGTAGGCGTGGTGGGCGCGCTCCTCGTCGCCGGCGCGGGCGGCGAGGTAGAGGTCGATCCCCCCGCGGCTGGAGCGCGGGCGGAAGATGCGGATGGCGCCCATGTCGAGGAGGTTGAGGCCGCCGTCGCCGCGTCGCTGGAAATTGCCGAGATGGGGGTCGCCGTGGATGACGCCGAACCGGTAGAGCGGGACATACCAGGCGGCGAACAGGGCGCGGGCGATCTGGTTGCGGCTCTCGAGCGGCAGGCCGGCTTCGAGCTGCTTCTGCAGTCCGCTGCCGTCGAGCCAGGTCATGGTGAGCAGGCGGCGGGTGTTGAGATCCTCGACCGGTTCGGGGACGTGGATGTCGGCCTCGCCCGCGAGCATGGCGTTGTAGAGGCGCAGGTGCGAGGCCTCGCGTTGGTAGTCGAGCTCCTCGCGCAGCCGGGCGACCAGCTCCTGGTAGACGTCGTCCTGGCGGATGGCGCTGTCCATGCGGTGGTAGATCGCCATCGCCACCTTGAGTTGGCGCAGGTCGGCTTCCACGGTGCTCGCCATGTCGGGATATTGCAGCTTGCAGGCGACGATGCGGCCGTCGGCGAGATGGGCGCGATGGACCTGGCCGAGGCTGGCGGCGGCGGCGGCGGACTGGCCGAAATCGGCGAACCGGGACTGCCAGTTCGGGCCCAGCTCGGAGCTCATGCGGCGGCGGACGAAGGCCCAGCCCATCGGCGGCGCGTTGGCCTGGAGCTCGGCGAGTTCGGCGGCGTATTCGGGCGGCAGCGCGGCAGGAATGGTGGAGAGGAACTGCGCCACCTTCATCAACGGGCCCTTCAGGCCGCCGAGGATGGCGCGGAGGTCGTCGGCGTGGGCGGCGCGGTCGCCCTTGACGCCGAACACGCGCTGGCCGGCGAAGCGGGCGGCGATGCCGCCGACGGCGCCGGAGGTCCGCGCCATCCGGCGCAGCTCGCCGAAGACGTTGCTGCGGATGTCGTCGCGCGGGTCAGCCATTCGGCGGCGCCGGCGCGGGGGATTGCTCGAGCTCGTCGATGAAGCCCGAGATCACGTCGAGGCCACGGCGCCAGAAGCCGGGATCGGTGGCGTCGAGGCCGAAGGGCGCGAGGAGCTCCTTGTGGCGGCGGGTGCCGCCGGCGCGGAGCATGTCGAGATACTTGGCCTGGAAGCCCGGATGGCCGTCCTTGAAGGTGGCGTAGAGCGCGTTCACCAGGCAGTCGCCGAACGCGTAGGCGTAGACGTAGAACGGCGAGTGCACGAAATGCGGCACGTAGGACCAGTAGACCGCGTAGTCGGGGGTGAACTCGAAGGCCGGACCGAGGCTCGCGCGCTGCACGTCGAGCCAGATCTCGCCAAGGCGGTCTGGGAGGAGCTCGCCACTGGCCCGTTCGTCGTGCACGCGGATCTCGAACTGGTAGAACGCGATCTGGCGGACGACGGTGTTGAGCATGTCCTCGACCTTGCCGGCCAGCATGATGCGGCGGCGGGCGGGGTCGGTCTCGGCGTCGAGGGTGGCGCGGAAGGTGAGCGTCTCGCCGAACACGCTGGCGGTCTCGGCCAGGGTGAGAGGGGTGGACGACATCAGGTAGCCCTGGCGGGCGGCCAGGATCTGGTGCACGCCGTGACCGAGCTCGTGGGCCAGCGTCATCACGTCGCGGGTGCGGCCGTGATAGTTCATCAGGATGTAGGGGTGCGCCGACGGCACGGTCGGGTGGGCGAAAGCGCCGCCGGACTTGCCCGGAGTGGGACTGGCGTCGATCCAGGGATGCTCGAAGAAGCGGCTGCCGATGGCGCCGATCTCGGGGTCGAAGGAGCGATAGGCGGCGAGCACGCGCCCGGTCGCCTCCGACCACGGGATGGTGCGGTCGTCGTCGTCGGGCAGCGGCGCGTTGCGGTCCCAGTGCTGGAGCCTGGGCAGGCCGAGCCAGCCGGCCTTGAGCCGGTAGTAGCGGTGGCTGATGCGCGGATAGTCGGCGGTGACGGCGGCGGCGAGGGCGTCGACGACCTCGTCCTCGACCATGTTGGAGCGGTTGCGGGCGCTGCCGGGGCGCGGATAGTGGCGCCAGCCGTCGACGATCTCTTTGTCCTTGGCGAGCGTGTTGGTGATCAGCGAGAAAAGGCGGCTGTTGGCGGTGAACACGGCGCCGATGGCGGCGGCGGCGGCCTGCCTGGCGGGGCGGGACGGATCGGACAGGCGGTTCAGGGCTGCGCTGACGGTGAGCTGCTCGTTGCCCACGGGCACGCGCAGGCCGGCGATGGTCTCGTCGAACAGGCGGCTCCAGGCGGCGCGTCCGGTGACGTCCTTCTCGTGCAGTACGCGCTCGATCTCGGGCGAGAGCTGGTGCGGGCGGAAGACGCGGAGGTCGCGCAGGAAGGGGCGCCAGCGGGCCAGCGCGTCCTCGGCGAGCAGTGCCTCGAGATGCGCGTCGTCGAGATCGTTCAGCTCGAGCGTGAAGAACAGCAGGTGGGTGCCGATCGCGGTCGAGCGCTCGTTGATGCCCTGATAGAAGCGGCCGCGCACCGGGTCGGTGCTGTCGGTGGCGAACAGCAGGCCGGCGTAGGAGCCGAGACGGCCGAGCGTCTCCTCGATCCGCTCGTAGTCGGCCAGCGCGGTCGCCAGCGCTCCGGCGTCGAGGCCGGCGAGATGGCCCTTGTGGCGGGATTCGAAGTCGCGGGCGGCCTCTTCGGCGCGGCCGAGATCGGCGTCGATGCGCGGATCGTCGGGCGAGGCATAGAGATCCGACAGGTCCCATGACGGGAGCGCCTCGTCGCGCGTTCGGCGTTCGTCGCTGGCCGGTCTCGTCGCCGTCATCGCATGTCCTGTTCAAATCGCGCGCCCATGCATCTATGGCGTATCGGAGTTTGGTCAAAGGCCAGGCTGGAGGAGAGGCGCTGCATGCCGGACGTGGGCATCGTCGACTACGACCCGCTGCTGCCGGTCGAGACCCGCCGGCGGGTGCTGACCGAGCGCGACGCATTCACGCTGTGGTTCAGCCTCGGCATCGGGCTGCTGGTGCTGCAGACGGGGGCGCTGCTGGCGCCGGGGCTGGGGTTCGCGGCCGCGATGACGGCGGTGCTGGCCGGCACGGTGCTCGGCG
>CAXTUK010000032.1:0-14505 GCA_964247395.1 uncultured Acetobacteraceae bacterium | reverse complement strand
CTCGCCGGTGCGGGAGGTCGACAACACGCTCGGCGGGCGAATGTACGGCTCGGGCTCCTACATGCTCGAGCAGGGTCCGCTGGACTGGCTCGCCTTGATCCCGACGCCGATCGACATGGATTCCGGCTATTCTTACCTGATCGATTCGGTCGGCATCCTGGTCCCGGCGGTGCTCTGGGTCTGGTTCGCGTCCAGGCGCCGGGCCGCCCCGGAGGCCGGCCGCTTCACGCTCGCCGTCAGCGTCTACCTGTCGCTGTCGCTCTGCATCAGCGGCTCGAGCACCTCGATCAAGACCGCCGCACTGCTCTGGTTCCTCGGCGGCGTTCTCGGCGCCGCCGCCGGCCGACGCGAGGACGTCCCGCTCGGGCTGGCAGCCTAACAACCCGCGCCGACCTCGTCGCGACCTGCTGAAAAGGCGTGTTTGTTGCTGCACGGCATGTCACAACAGTCCTCTCACGCGAGCGAGGTGGGCTCTTGCGGTCACTGGTCATCTCCCGACACGACTTCCGAAGCGCCGGCAAGGCGAACATCCATTTCATCTCGTCCGAACTGGCGCGTCGCGGCCCGACGCGATTCCTCTCGATCGGGTTCAGCCATCTGTCGCTGCTGCGGGGCGATCTTCGCGTCGCGATCGAGACGGCCGGCAGCACGCCCGTCCTGCATGACGGCGTCGAGTGCCTGCTCTGGCGCACCGCCTGGCACCCGATCAGCCTCGGCGCCCGTCTCGCCGCTGTCGAACGCAAGGCCATCGAGCGGTATCTTCGGCTGCTGCCTGGCGACATCCTCGCCTGGATCGACGAGGCGGACATGATCGTCATCGAATCCGGTCTGCCGGTGATCATGGCCGGACTGATCCGCGCGCGTCGGCCCGACGTCTGGCTGGTCTACAACGCGTCCGACGACCTGCGGACGATCGGCGCGGCGGCCGCCATCGTCGAGATGCTCGACCGCGACTTCGGGAGCTTCGATCTGGTCCGGCTGCCGTCCAGGCTTCTCGCGCCGCTGCTCCCCGAGAGCGACCGGACCGTGGTCATCCCGCACGGCATCTGTCCGACCGTGCTGTCCGCGGGAACGGTCTCGCCCTATGGCGGCGGCCGGCACGTCGTCTCGCTCGGTTCGATGCTGTTCGACCGGACCTTCTTCGAGATCGCCGCACCCCGGTTCCCCGACGTCACCTTCCACGTGATCGGCGCCGGCCCCGGGGCCGCGAAGCTCCGCCACGACAATGTCCGCGTCTATCCGCCGATGCGCCACGCCGACACCATCGCCTATATCAGGCACGCCGACGTGGGCGTCGCACCCTACCGGGAGGCGGGGCGCGCGGCCTATCTCGCGGATTCGTCGATGAAGCTGCGCCAGTTCGCGGCCTTCGGGCTGCCGAGCGTATGCACCGCGTTCGCCTGCGGCGGCGAGCCGTCCCGCATCCCGTATCTTCCCTCGGACGAGGCGTCGATCGTGGGCGCGCTGACCCGCGCGCTGGACTGCGGCAGGGTGCCGGCGAACGACCTGTCGAGCTGGTCGGACGTCGTCGACGGCCTCGTCCCCGGCGCGCGTGCACGGCAGATCGCGGCGTCGGTCGACGCGGGCGTCGCCGTGTGACGAGCGCCGCCATCGATGCGCCGAGGGTCGCGATCTTTCGCAAGGATATCCTGCCGGTCTCGGAGACGTTCATCGCCGCGCAGGCGGCCTCGTATCGGCGATGGATGCCGTCCCTGTTCGGCTGCCAGCGCGCAGGCGGCATCGATGTCGAGCGGCCGTCGCCGCGCATCCTCTACCGGACCGATCGCCGCTCGGAGCGGATGCGGCTCAGGCGCGACCAGGTGGCGGCGCTGGCCGGACGGCCGATCGGCCGGGTGACGTCCGCGTTGCGCGAGATCGCGCCCGCGATCGTGCACGCCCATTTCGGCTACGATGCCGTGCTGGTCTCGGATTCGGCGGCGGCGCTGGGCCTCCCGCTGGTCGTCACGCTGCACGGGACCGACATCCTGCGCGACGCGCGGGAATGGTCGTCGGGCCGCCACGGCTGGTTCTTCCGCTTCTATCCTCGCAAGCTCGCGAGCCTGTTCGGCCGCGACGACGTGCACTTCGTCGCCGTCTCCGAGGCCCTGCGCGCCGTCGCGATCGGCAAGGGCGTGCCGGCCGAGCGGATCGAGGTCGCCTACACCGGGATCGACACGGGCAGGTTCCCGTTCCGGACGGATCGTCCTCGCCGGGGGCATTCGGTGCTGTTCGTCGGACGGCTCGTCGCGTTCAAGGGGTGCGAGTTCCTGATCCGCGCCATGCACGAACTGCGCCGACGCTGGCCCGACTGCCGGCTGACGATCGCCGGCGACGGCCCGGCGCGGCCGGCGCTGGAGGATCTGTCGCGACGGATGGGGGTCGACGCGGCCTTTCTCGGGGCGGTCGATGGCCGGACGGTCAAGGCGCTGTTCGCGGAGGCCGACATCTTCTGCCTGCCGAGCATCACCGACGCGGACGGGACGTTCGAGGCGTTCGGGATGGTGATGCTGGAGGCCCAGGCGGCCGGCGTGCCGGTCGCGACGTCGGCCAGGGCGGCCCGGGAAGTGATCGTCGATGGCGTGACCGGCTTCGTGTTCCCCGAGAAGGACGTGGCGGGGCTGGTCGGGGTCCTGACCGCCTGCTTCGAGCGGCCGGACGACGCGCGGGCGGTCGCGAAGGCCGCGCGCGAGCATGTCGAACGGCATTTCGATGTCGGTCGATGCACCGCCCGGATCGAGGCGATCTATGACCGCATCACCGCCGGGCGCGCCGGCGTCCGCGCGAGCCTGGAGGGTTGATGGCTTGATCTCCGATCTCGACGAGTTCCGGCCGGGCGCCGTCATCGAGGCCGACGTGTGCATCGTGGGAGCGGGCGCGGCAGGGATCAGCACCGCGCTCAACCTGCAGCATTGCGGGTTGAACGTCTGCCTGCTGGAGAGCGGCGGAGCGGCGGAGGCCGTCGACGTGACCGATCTGTATGACGGCCAATCGGTCGGCTACCGGATGGACACCACGATCGGTCGCTATCGTGGCCTGGGCGGCTCGACGAGCCGCTGGACCGGCCGTTGCGCGCCGCTCGGTCCGATCGACTTCGCCGAGCGGCCGTGGATCGACTGGTCCGGCTGGCCGCTGGCGCGGGGCGAGCTGGACGAGTTCTATCGGCGCGCCTGGGCGTTCTGCGCGATCCGCGACGTGGTCAGGGGCGACGAGGAGGTGCTGGCCGAGCTCGGGCAGGACCGGATCGCGATCGCGGCCAGCCAGCTCGACCGGTTCATCTGGCGCTTCCCGTCGCGCCTCGACCTGCACCGGCTGAACCTGGGCGAGGCGTTCGCCGAGGAGTTGCGGTTGAGCCGCGACATCCAGGTCGTGCTGCACGCCAACGCGTGCGGCTTCGAGACGTCGCCTCATGGAGGGCGGATCGCGGCGGTGACGGTCAGGAGCCTGGGCGGCGCCGATGCGCGGGTCACGGCGCGCGCGTTCGTGCTCGGCTGCGGCGGTCTGGAGAACGCGCGACTGCTGCTCAACAGCGCCGCCACCGTTCCCGGCGGCCCGGGCAACGAACATGATCTGGTGGGCCGGTTCTTCATGCAGCATCTGCGCGGCGACACCGCGACCGTGCAGGCGGCGCCCGCTTCGGCCGCGGCGCTGCAGGACGTGTTCAACTTCTTCCCGGCGCGGGCCAGCACCCAGTACGAGGTGGGCCTGGTGCTGCCCGAGCACGTGCAGCGCGACGAGGAACTGCTCAATGTCAGCGCGGTGCTCACCTACCAGGCGCGCGAGGATTCGAGCTGGCGGTCGGGCATCACGGTGATCCGCGACCTCAGGCAGCGCAAGGTGGACCGCCGGACGTTGGGCGCCGCCGCCAGGCTGGCGCGCCATCCCTGGGAGGCCGCGTCCGCGTTCTGGCGCCGGGGCGTGCGCGGCCGGCCCGGCCGGTTCTCGCCGGACCTGATCCAGGTGAACGTGGATCTCGAACAGGCGCCCGATCCCGACAGCCGGGTGACGCTGACCGACGATGTCGACGCGCTCGGACAGCGTCGCCTGCGGGTCGATTGGCGGGTGTCGGACCTGGAACGCCGGACGGCCGCGCGGATCACCGGGACGGTGGCGGCCGAGATCGGCCGGCTGGGACTGGGCACGGTCGCGCTCGACCCGTGGCTGCTCGATCCGGAGCGGCACCCGAGCCCGATGGTGGCGACGCACCACCATATCGGCACCACGCGGATGGCGGCCGATCCGAGGAAAGGCGTGGTCGATGCCGACTGCAAGGTGTATGGGACCGCCAACCTGTTCGTCGCCGGCAGTTCGGTGTTCCCGACCGGCGGCCACGCCAACCCGACCCTGACCATCGTGGCGCTCTCCATCCGGCTGGCCGGCCACCTGCGCCAGGCCTTGTCGCGGGCCAGGGTCGGGCACCTCGCGAGTGCGAGATGAACATCGAAAGGCCGAGCAACGGAATGCCGATGACCGAACGCGATCAGTCGAATCCAGTCCCGAGCTACGCCGTCCTGTTCAGGATCCATTTCTGGGACGATTTCGCGCAACGCCAGCTCGAGCGCGTCCTCGGCCGGGTCGGATCGGGCGACGTGTACGTCATCGCCGACGAGACCAGCGGCCGGATCGAGGGGATCAGGCACGACCGCGTGGTGCGCGTGGTCGAGCAGGACATGGTCGACATGGGGTTCCCGCGTGCCGGGACCGGCAACATGTTGTGGTTCAACGGCGACTACCCGCTCTACTATTTCCTCAGGGAGCAAGGGGCCTACGACTACTATCTCCAGGTCGAGTTCGACGTCGTGTTGAACCTGGACTTCGACTCCTTCATCCGGCGTGCGGCGGCCGACAAGGCGGATTTCGTCGGCCTGACGAAAGGCGAACCCGTCAATGAGTGGCAATGGCTCTACACGTGCGACGGGCCCTACGACCTGAAGGACGTGCGATACAAGCTGATCTGTCTGTCGCTGTTCTCCAATCGCGCCCTGCGGCATCTCGGTGATCGCCGGCTGGAGATGGCGGCGCAGAGGCGTGCGTCGGCGTTCGATCAGTGGCCGATCTGCGAGGGCTTTCTCGCCACCGAGATGGCGCGCGGCGACTTCGTCAGCGTCGAGCTGCAGCGCTATGTCGAGACCAGAACCTACGACAGTTGGCCGCCGTTCGTCGAAAGCGACCTGCCGCGGATCCCGGAGCGTGCCGTGGTTCATCCGTTGTTGGACCGGGACCGCTACATCCTGAGCATGCTCAAGGTGAAGGTCGGCCTGACCGGCTACCTGAACGTCAACAGCCTGTTCCACCGCAAGCTTCGTCGCCTGCCGCCTCGGGTCTACCTGTCGGCGCTGGCGAGAACGTTCGGGCAGAAGGCGGCGAGAGTCCTCAGGTCACGCCGAGTATTGCCGAACCTGAGCGTCCATCGGCCTGGCGGCGCTGCCTGAGCGGGCCAACGCTGTCTGCGGACTTTTCCGGGAACGACCAGTGATCGTACTTCTCTATAATTTCATACAGCCGGAGGACGGCGGCGGCGGGGTGGGCGTCTACATCGCCAATCTTGCCGCAAGCCTGCAGGACGCTGGTCACCGGGTGATCATCTTGAGCTCAGGCGATGAATACGCCTTCACCAGCCGCGCCGCGAAGTTGCGGACATGGCGGGACAAGTACGAACGAGCAGTCATCGTCAACTCGCCCGTCATCGCTCCGGCACTCGTCGCGTTCGACGACCCGGCCGCCTACACGGGCAGCAAGGGTTTGTCGGGCATGCCGCAAGCCTTGCGCCGCTGCTACGGCGACATCGATGTGTTCCATTTCCAGAACGTCGAGGGCCTGACGAGATCCTTCTTCGACGACCTGCGTCTCGAGTTCCCAAGTGCCAGGATGATCTACTCCGTCCATAATTACAACATCATCTGTCCGCAGGGAGATTTGTGGCATCAGGACCGGGAAGTGTGCCGGGACTACCGCAACGGCGCGGCCTGCACGGCATGCATTCTCGAGCCGATAAATTCCTCGGCGATTCGTGAGTCGCGCCGGCGCAGACCGTTGGTTGCGGCGCTTGATCAAGGCTTTCCAGGAGTATTGAAGGCTGCAAAGTCGGCCAGAGCCGCCTTGAAAGCTGGCGATGCCGTGAAGGCCGGACCGCCGGCGCCTACCAGACCTGAAACCGATGGCAGAAGTTATGCCCTTTTTCGCCAGTCGAATATCTCGCTCGGTAGCGAGATGTTCGACCACGTGCTCGCGGTATCGCAGCGGACGCAGGATGTTCTTGTCGCACAGGGAATGTCGCCGGCCAACATCTCCGTTTCGTATATCGGCACGAAGCACAAGGCGGCCTTCATCACCGCCCGGCAGATCACCGATATCGGTGACGGCCTGCATGTCGCGTACCTGGGCTACATGCGGCACAGTAAAGGCTTCAGCCACGTGCTGGATAGCTTCGAGCAGATGTCCGCTGACGACCTTGGCAGGATCACCTTGACCGTTGCAGCCAAGCGGTCGGATCAGGGAAACGCCTACCAGCGGCTGATGGCGATAAGCCCGCGGTTTGCGGGTTTCCACTACTACGACGGCTACTCACACGCGGAACTCGACACGATCCTGGCTGGAGTGAATCTCGGCCTCGTGCCGCCTCTTTGGGAGGACAACCTGCCGCAGGTCGCAATCGAACTGGTGTCGCGTGGTGTCCCAATCCTCACGTCTGACCGGGGCGGCGCACAAGAGATCGCTGCCGAAGCCAGTTTCACCTTCCGGACTGATTCGCCCAGGGATTTGCCAGAGCGGCTTGCCGCCCTGGCAAGAAAGGAGATAGTACTGGCAAGTTTCTGGAGCAATCCCATTCGCATCTATTCGTTGGAAGAACACGTCCAGGATTTAGAGCGATACTACGCGGCGCGTCAAAACCTGCTGTGACGCCACGTCGACCTCTCCTGACTAGTGATGGCGCTTATGCAAAGTCTCTCGACGACGACAATGATTCCGCTCGGCTATGTCAACATGTCCGGCAGCTATATCCGCAAAGCTGGTCTTCCGCGTAGACAATCCAGGGCTGCTCATCCCGATCGTGCCGAGTTGCTTCGGATGAGCCGCCTGGCCAGGACGCGAGGCGCGACCCGGCTTTCGGTGAAGACCTGCCTGGCGACATCCGTAAGTGCATGTCGGCTCGACGTCAGCAGCCGCAGCGAACCTCTGACATCCCCGGCCCGGACCGAGGCCTGGATCGCTCGCACCGTGTAATCCGCCTGGTTGATCCGCCAATGCGTGCGAACAATCTTGAATAACCGATGGTCCAACTCCGTGGACTTGTCGGCCATCGCTTGTGTCAGCTTGTCGAGCATGATCCGCCGATCCTCGATCCTCATCCGGTCCGTCTGCGATCCTTCCTCTATGGTGTAGCGGTAGCCCGGAACGGGCGTCACCACCCATCTGGCCTTCGCTAGGAAACAGCTGATATAAAAGACGAAATCCTCGCCATTGCGGGATCCACCGTCGTAACGCAGGCCGGTTCGGTCGAGGAACGTGCGACGCAAGACGGGCTTCATGAACACGTAGGCAGACCTGCGCCGTCCAGGACGCCATATGCATCCTTCCATGAAATCGGCGAACGACATCTGCCGCGGCGCCGGCATGTCGGCCGGGTCGATGATCGTGTAATCAGGCTCGCCTTCATAGTGCATCAGCACGTTGTCGGAGGTAATGTCGGCATCCGTTTGATCTCCGAGCCGCAACAGGTTGGCCAGCCGATCCGGCTCGAACCTGTCGTCTGCGTCCAACAGCGCGATCCACTCGCCGCGAGCCTGGTCGATACCGGCATTGCGACAAACCGACGGACCGCCATTCTGCGGCATGCGAACGTAACGCACTCGCCCGTCGCGCTCGGCGATCGTCTTGACCAGGGCCTCCGTGCTGTCCGTCGAGCAATCGTCCACGACGATCACTTCGAGGTCGGTCAGTGTCTGCTGCTGGACTGATCTTACCGCTCCACCAATGCAAGCAACTCCGTTGTAGACCGGGATGACCACGGATACGGCAACGATCTTTGTCCTACCCATCACGCCTGCACCTTCGATCGGCACCAGTCTTGAATGTGTCTCGCGCAGCCAAATCCTTGTAATTGCAGTTCGTTGACAAGTCCACGAACATTGAGGAATGGAGTAATCGACCAAGACCACAGCCGCCCAGGGCGCCGCTGAAGGCTGCGGGCCTTGAAGGGGTAAGGTCGGTCGCTCAAAAGGCTCCAGCGTTTCTTCGCGAGACAGAGGACAACGGCTAAGGTAGCATGGATCAAGGATGTTGATATGAGGGCGTTCCTGAGTTTGATGCGACTGAATGAGGTGCCGCGATCCGCTTTGATCTCAGTTTCGACCGCCGGAACCAGCATTCCGAAAATCGTCCACCAGACCTATCTCAGGCCTCCGTCGTCGACCGACCCCGCGACAAATATCAAAGCCATCTTTGCCGAAAATGTTGCGGCCATTCAGCGTCTCAACCCGGATTGGCGGTATCGGTTTTACGACAATGATGCAGCCGAGCAGTTCATTGTGCAGAATTACGGCGAGCAGGTGTTTCAGCTTTACGACCGCATCGATGCTCGCTACGGGGCAGCCAAGGCCGATCTATTCCGCTACTTGCTGCTTTATCGGCTCGGCGGCGTATATCTTGACATGAAAAGCACAATTGACCGACCGTTCGATCGCGTCATTCGCCCCGACGACGTTTACCTCCTGTCCCAATGGCACAACAAACCGGGCGAGCAGTATGAGGATTGGGGCGTCCACGATGAACTCTCAGCGATAGGGCTGACTGAATTTCAGCAATGGCACGTCATTTGCGCGCCGGGCCATCCATTCCTCAAGGCCGTTATCGAGGCGGTCTTGCGCAACATCCGCTGCTATACGCCCCTGCATGGTTTTGGGAAATCCGCGACGCTGAGGGTCACGGGTCCGATCGCCTATACCCTCGCTATATCGCCGCTTCTAGCAAGTTACCCGCACCGGTTCATGGATGCCGCCGCCGATGGTCTGCGATACAGCATCTTCGACAATGACCGGTCCGAAACCCACCGCAAAATAATGCCGTTCCACTACAGCCAGCACGAGGCTATTTCGCTGGTTAGGATCGGTTTCTTGAAGAGGTCGCTCCTGCCGCTTCCGAAGGCCGTGAGGGCCACCAGACGGGCTGGTAGAAGGATTCGAGAGCTGCGGCATCTGGTCAGGTAGGTTTCCTGGCCCGAATGCTTCGCCGATCCTATCTGACCTGTCCGGTCGTCGCGATATAGTCTATATTCGCTTGGTTCGGCCGACGCGTATGTTCCGGCGGACTAGCTGCCCCTACAATAGCTTCAGGCATCTCTGCTCACAGTATGATCATGGATAAAGCTGTCAAGAATGCTTGAGAAGCCACTACTTGACCGGCCTGTCCCATCAGGGCTGCGAAAAGCCGCAACGAGCGGTATGGTATGGCTGTTCGCACAGAGCGTGGTTGCGCGAGCGGTCGGCTTCGTGTCGCAGCTCTTTTTGGCGTGGCTTCTCACGCCGGCAGACTTCGGCACCATCGGTCTCGCCTATACGATCAGCGGCATCGCCCAGACGGTCGTAAGCTTCGGCGTCGATGACGTTCTTCTGCAAAGGCAAAAGACGGTCCGGATGTGGTCGTCGCCCGCGTTCTGGATCAGCCTTTCTCTTGGCTTGATCGGGATGCTCGGCATGCTCGTCGCAGCGCCCATCGCCTCTCATTACTACAGAAATGCTGACTTGATTGGCATCATAAGCGTGCTGGCCATCGGCTTGCCGATCAGCACCCTCTCCACGATCCCCGCCGTCACAATCCGACTGGCAATGAATTTTAGCTTTCTCGCCGGCTTTAACATATTCGAGGTCACGGCCACCCAAATCGGGACGATACTGTTTGCCTGGATGGGGTTCGGCGCATACAGCTTCGCCATCCCGATTCCGACTATCGCTGTCATCAGGGCGATCATGTTCTGGAGGAAGTCACGCCCGCCCGTTCTGCGTCGCTTCAAGGCAGTCCAGCTGTGGTATCTGTTGAGTCGAAGTACTACCGTGTTCGCGACGCGCATATGCATCGAGATCGTGAGTCAAGGCGATTACATTGTGCTCGGTCTCATTGCTTCAAAAAGCACGGTCGGCCTTTACTTCTTTGCCTTTCGCTTTTCCGCCCAACCCGTAAGAATGCTCGCGGGAAACTTCGTCAACGTCTTGCTGCCAGCCTTCGCCCAGTTGCGCTCCGAACCGATCCGACAAACCGACGCCGCCCTCCGCACCTGCCGCCTGCTGGCTTACCTAGTCATGCCGTTCTGTTTTCTTCAGGCTGCTCTG
Source organism: uncultured Acetobacteraceae bacterium (assembly GCA_964247395.1). Taxonomy (GTDB): domain Bacteria; phylum Pseudomonadota; class Alphaproteobacteria; order Acetobacterales; family Acetobacteraceae; genus CAXTPV01. The sequence continues at coordinate 4,183 of CAXTUK010000032.1, read as the reverse complement.
GCCGAGCCCGGCCTGCGCCTCCTATTTGGTAATCGTTGGCAGGGATCAGTCCCGCTTGTGGAATTGTTGAGCATCGGATTACCGTTCGATGCTGTTTCCTGGATCACGGGAACCTTGTTGAGCGCTCGACGAGAGTTTGGCCGGGCTCTCCGCTTCCATGTCATAGCTATGCCCGTCTTTTTTGGCTCGGTCGTTGCCGGGGCTTACCTAGACGGCGTCGTCGGAGTAGCGACGGGGGTGGTGATCTACTATATGACTTATCCCCCGTTCCTTTCGATCCTCGTCCTCCGAAGCGGCGGCGTGGCGGTGCGCACAGTGCTTGAGCTATACGTCGTGCCGACGCTCCTTGCAGGTGGCGCTATCGGAGTTGGCTACCTCGTGATGACGCGTCCGGAGTTGGGGGCCTCTAATCTCCTGCAGGTCATCGGCATGTCCGTCGCAAGTGGCTTGCTTTACCCTTTGAGTCTCTATCTGTTTCGGCCGGATATCTTTACGCAGATCATAACCAGGCTTGATGGACTGCTAAGCAGAATACGGCGTACGAAAGCTCTATCCAGTTCGTCAGTCTAGGCGAGCATGCAAACGCGACCTGCTTGATCGATAGCAATGGGTCGACTTCTGACCGCGTCGTTTCATCTTCTGTGAGTCGTAGCTTTCGTTCTATCTTCGAGCTTGCAAGAACGCTCTAACCCTTGGACGTGTCGTCCGCAGCAAACTCGGCCATGCCTGTCTTGCGACTTTGAGAATGCCAATGTCGCCTCCGCTTTTCCTAAAGCGCCAGTTCTCGACAAGATTGGCCATCACGGTCGCCGGGTAAACGTCGCGGAACAACGACAAGAGCCCGAGTTTTTGCAGGCGATCGTGAAGGAACGATCCCTCCGGGGGGGCGATGTCCTTCCAGATACCAAGGCTCACCACAAGATTGTTCCACAGATGCAGGGAGAACGCTCTAGCACAGCGCTGCTCGCATTCTGCCCGGTAGTCTGGCAGGAACGGCTTCCAGAAATCGTCATAATGGATTGGAAAGAAAAGTCCGGCTGGTCGAGCCTCACGCATGACCGTCTCGCGTCCGAGAATTTGCGTCAACAATCGCGGTCCGGTTGCGCCCCAGGCGAGTTCCTGATGCATCAAGCCCTCAGTGCGTTCGATCAGCCGGACCAGGTTCGGGTTCTTCTGCGCGATGTGCATGATCGCGCCGCAGATGCTGGTTCGCGTCTCCTTCGCGAACAGATCGCCCGAAATGTCGATCGTAAGCGGCTTCAGCAGCAGCATGTCGGTGTCGATCCACGTGTGGCTCGTTCGGGCGAACAGCCGGTAGCGGAAATAGTCCGAGAAATGGCTCAGGTTCGGCTTGCCCTGGTAGCGGAACGCCTCGACGCTGTCCCGCGGCACGATCAGCCCGGCATCCTCGACCGCGATCCCGGCCGGCAACCCGCGCACCTCGTCGAAGCTGTAGAGCGTGACCGGGTAGCCGGCGGCGGCGAACGAGGCGAGGCAGGCCTTGTCGAGCGCCGGCATATCCGCCCCGGCCCAGAACGTCGCGAACGACACGCGGGTCTGACCGGTGTCCAGGCTCGAGAGCGCTGGTGAAGCGAGCCCTTCCATGATCTCACATCGTGACCGGTTTGACGTTCCGATGGAATCGTCCGCCGACCCGGCGCATCAGGTTGCCGCCGAACGCCGTCATCGCCGGATCGAGCAGCAGGCCCGACCCCAGCATCAGCGATCCGAGCACCACTCCAGAGACGACCAGGCTCACGGTCCCGGTCTCGCTCAGGCTCAAGGCAAGGGCGGCGAGCAGGAACAGCGTCGGCACCGCCATGCGTCTGACGAGGCGACCGGACACGCGCGCCATCCAGGTCAGCAGCACGCCGTCGCCCACCGTCCGCAGCGTCCAGGCGAGCGCCGCGCCCGGCAGGCCGAACCAGTGCATCAGCAGTGACAGGCCGCCCAGGAACGGCACGATCTCGATCAGGTGCGCCTTCGCGGTCTGGTCCGGCCGGCCCTGGCCCTGCAGCAGCGTGTAGGGCAGGAAGGCGAGACCGTTCGCCCAGGCGCCGAACAGCAGGATCTCGGCCACCGGCGTCGACACGCGCGCGATCGGCGCCCCCACCCACAGTCGCAGGAACGGACCCGACAGCAGGATCGCGCCGGCGATGATCGCGCCGAACCCGTAGGCCAGCGTCACGATCGCGTCCTCCGCCACCGCCTTCGCCTCGGCCGGCGGCAGGCGCGACAGCCGCGGGAACAGCGTCCGCGCCAGCGCGGTGGCGATGATCTGGCTGCGCATCGTCAGGTTCATCGGCACCGCGTAGTGCGCGATCGCCGATGCGCCGAGCATCACGCCGATCAGCATCTGGTCGAAGCTCTCGAGGATCGGGCTGACGATGCTCGACACGCTCACCCAGGCGCCGTAGCCGAACAGGCGACGCACCCAGCGCCGGTCGAAATCCGACAGCCGCACCGGCCACTCGATCCGTAGCACCACGGCATAGCCGATCGAGACCGACAGCAGACGCGACAGCAGGATCGCCGGCACGATGATCGCGAGACTCGGGCCGATCAGGTAGGCGCAGATCAGCGGCAGCACCTGCCCGAGCACGGTCCCGAAGCTCGACAGCAGGCTGCCGAGCAGGAAGCGCTCGCGCGAGTCGAGCGCGCCGCCGGCCACGCCCGCGACCATGCCGAGCGGCAGCATCGCCGCGATCCAGGGAACCGCCGGCCGAAGCTCCGGCAGCAGATCGGGCGGGATGCGGAAGGCGTGGAACAGCAGCAGGTTGGCGCCCGCATACAGGATCAGGCCGCCCACCAGGCCGAGCCCCACGTTCAGGCAGAAGGCGGTGACCAGCACCGGCGCCCTTTGCGACGACGAGGCATGGCCGAGCTTGCTCAGCGCGTTGGCCGACGCCCGCGACAGCCCGAAATCGAGGAAGCCGAAATAGCCCAGCAGGATCCAGGTGATCGCGACCACGCCGTAGCGCGCCGTGCCGATCTCCGACAGATAGAGCGGCACCGTGATCAGGGCGCTGGCGATCGGCACGGCCGAGCCGGACAGGTTGTAGAGGAAGTTCCGCGTCACGCCCGGCGTCGTCATGCGTGCACGCTCGCGGGTTGGGACCGGGTGCGGACGACGCCCATGTAGAACGACAGGTGGCGCTGCGCGATCCGTTGCCACTCGAAGGCGCTCGACACCGCCTGCAGGTTGATCCCCGACCACGGATCATCGCCCGCCTCGACTGCGGCAAGGATCCGCGCCGCCTGCTCCGGGCTGCCGGCCTCGACCACGCAGTCCCGGATCGGCGGATGCGACCTGTCGGTCAGCGGCGCCATGATCTTCAGCCCGTTGACCAGCGTCGCCAGCAGCGAGCCGCGCTTGTCGGTCGCCCCGTCCGGATAAGGCAGGTAGGCGTAGGTGTGGAGCCTGAGCTGGCGCGCGACCCCGTCGGGGGTTTCGTCCGCGAACACCTGCACGCCGAGCGCCCTCGCCTCGGCGGTGATCGCCTCGCCATAGGCGCGAAACTTCTCCGGGATCGAGCCGATCAGCGAGAAGCGGTAGCCCCGGCCGGCCAGCGACTTGGCCAGCGTCAGGAACTGCTCGAGCCCCTTGTCGGGCATCAGCAGGCCGAAACTGCACACCGCCCTCGGGTCGCGGACCAGGTCCGGTCCGACCGGTATGTTGCTGCCGATCGGGATGGTCTCGCAATGACGGGGAACGTGACGCAGGCGGCGCAGGAAGTCGGTCCGCTCGTGCGCGCTGGTGAACACCAGGCCCTGGGCGAAGGCGAACGGCAGGAACCACGGCATCCGGTAGAAACGAAATCTGGTGAACTCGTGCAGCGTCACCACCACCGGGCATCTCACGATGGCGGCGAGCAGCGACGGCCCGATCGACCGCCGATACCCCGCCGTCGGATACTGGATATGGACGACATCCGGTGCGATCTGCCTGATCCGCCCGAGGCTATGAACCAGCTGGCTGGAGCGCGTCGCGCCCTCGCCGCCGAAGCGCACGACCTCCGCCCCCGCGGCGCCGAGCGCGCTCGCCAGCCGGTCCGAGTAGTCGCCGACGCCGCAGCGTTCGGGCGGCCAGGAACCGCTCACCATGACGATCTTCATCGACCGTTCACTCCGCCGGCAGCGGCCGGTCTGCCGGATCGAGGGCGATCTCCGGACGCGCGAGCAC
>CAXTUK010000031.1:0-14511 GCA_964247395.1 uncultured Acetobacteraceae bacterium | reverse complement strand
GCGGAAGGGTCAAGCGCGAGGAAATCGTTCATGTCTCGATCTCCTGCTGGGAGGCGCGCCAGACGCCCTTGCCGCTCTGTTTCGCGAAATGCATCGCCGAGCCGGCGCGGCGACACAGACTTTCGAGATCTTCCAGACTTCTGGCCGGACGCGATGCCAGACCGATCGAGATGCCGCGCCGCCAGGTCACGTGATCGAAACGCACGGTGATCCCGCTGCGGCAAAGCCACTCCGCCCGCTCGGCGGCCGCGAAGACGTCGGCGCCATCCAGCCAGACGGCGAACTCATCTCCTGCGGTCCTGCAGACAAGATGCGTGTGGCGAAACGTGTCGCGCAGGAACGCGGCTGCTCGGCAGAGCGCTTCGTCGCCACGATCCTGTCCGACCCTCTCGTTGAGAAGGCGGAAATCATCCAGGTCGAGAATTATCAGGGTGGCCGGCTGTCCGTTGCGGTCGAGTCGGTCGAAACGTCGCCTCGCCTCCTCGAAGAAGCAGCGGCGGCTGAGTAGTCCGGTCAGGACGTCCGTTCGAGAGTGATCGGTGATCTCGCGTTGGATGCTGTCCTGCTCGATGACGCCGCGCAAGGCGGCTGCGACAGCGGCCGCGAGGAGCCGCTCGTCTTCGCGCCACCCCGGACGGCCAAGCCGTCGCCATATCGCGAGCGCGGCTGCAGGTCCGAAACGCGTCCGCATCGAGCAGAGTAATGGATGCCGGCCCGCTGCGGCCACGGATTGGGCGACATTGTGCAGGTCGGCTCCAGCGTCGTCGGCTTTGGCGAGCTCCGGGCCGACTTCGTCCCAGCCGTTGCCGGTGACGTAGAGTGGGAGTGTCGCCGGATCGAGCGGATTCTCATCCGTATCAGGTCTGCCGGCTTGGGTCGTCACCATCACAGACGCGCCCTCGGCACCGAGGCATTCGACGAGTTCGTCGAGTCCTGCACGGATGATCCGCGGCGTGAGCACCTCTTCACGCATCCGGGTCTGGATCCGATCGACCGTGGACTGGAGCAGCACCGCCCTGACGCTGGCGCGAACCATGTCGTCTTCGCTTGTCACGTCGATCCCGACGCCCAGCGTGCCGCCGAGATCCGTCCGCCGCGCCGAGACGGCGAACAACGCCGCCGAACCGTCCTGCTTGCGCAGCCAGACATGCTGCATCCGGATCGCGCGAGGGCTCGTGAACGGATTGGCGACCGCCGTCTCCGGACGATCCCAGCCGCAGAGAATGTCCGACGCGAAATGGCCGATGAGCGTATGGGTCTGGTAGCCGAGCGCCTCGCTCGGCGCGAGAAAGGCGAACCGACCGGCACGATCGGTTTCGAAGATCAGGTCGCCGACCGTCTCGCACAGATCCTTCCAGAGTGCGCGACTCGTAAGCGCCGCATCGAGCGCCGTAGGATCGGACGCGTCGCAGGCCGCGACCCTTATCACGCCATCACTGGAAGCGTTCTGCCTCATCGTCCTGCTCCCGTGCCGGACGCCATTCTCGCGCGAAGAACCTAACGAGAGGTTTACGCAGCGAGGGCCGCTTCATTGACAATCCTCCGGCCGCCCAAGCATGGTCCGCGCCCGCCGCTCGAGATGGCGGACGCAGGCTCCGTGGTGTTCAAGCATGGCCGATCCATCCCTTCGCGCCGACCTGTCGCTGCCTCGACGCATCGAGCGGGCCTGGGCGGTGCGCGAGGCGCTGTCGCAGGAGACCGCGGGCGAGGCGCGAAGCTCGGTCGAGGCCGCACTCGCGGGCCTCGATGACGGAACGTTCCGGGTGGCCGAACCCGGCGAGGGCGGTTGGACAGTGCATGCCTGGCTCAAGATGGCGGTCCTGCTCTCCTTTCGTCTTTACGGATCCCGGACGGCGCCCGGGATCGGCGGCGCCGCGTCGTTCGACAAGCTTCCGCTGAAGTTCGAGGGGTGGGGCGAGAAGCGTTTCAGCGAGGCCGGAATACGTGCCTTGCCGGGGGCGCTGGTGCGGCGGTCCGCCTTTGTAGGCCGGGGCGTGGTGCTGATGCCGTGTTTCGTCAATGCCGGCGCGTTCGTGGGCGGAGGCACCATGATCGACACCTGGTCCACTGTCGGCAGTTTCGGCCAGATGGGCCGCAACTGTCACATCAGCGGCGGCGTCGGCGTCGGCGGCGTCCTCGAGCCGCTTCAGGCCAGCCCGGTCATCATCGAGGACGATTGCTTCATCGGCGCCCGGTCCGAGGTGGCCGAGGGCTTTCTCGTCGGGCGTGGATCGGTGATCGCGATGGGCGTCTTTCTCGGCGCCTCGACCAAGGTGGTGGATCGGGCGACGGGGATCATTTATCGCGGAGCCGTCCCGCCCTATTCCGTCGTGGTGCCCGGAACGCTGCCAGGCCCGGCGCTGCCCGACGGAACGCCGGGACCGTCGCTCGCCTGCGCCGTCATCGTCAAGCAGGTCGACGAACGCACCCGGTCGAAAACGTCCATCAACGATCTGTTGCGCGATTGACTTCGTCGGACCTATCGGACCCGCTGGTGCTGGCCTGCGCGCTGATCGCGTGCCGGTCCGTGACCCCAGACAACGACGGCGCGCAGGAATTGCTGGCCGGTGCGCTCGAGCGGCTCGGGTTTACCGTGACCAGCCTCCCGTTCGGTCCACCCGGCGGGCGCACCGCGAACCTTTTCGCCCGGATCGGCGACCACGCGCCGCATCTCTGCTTCCTCGGTCACACCGACGTGGTGCCGCCCGGCGCCGACGGCTGGACCGCCGACCCGTTCACGCCCGACATTAGAAACGGGTCCCTGTTCGGCCGCGGCGCCTGCGACATGAAGGGCGCGATCGCCGCCTTCGTCGCTGCCTGCGCCGCCTATCTCGCCGAGGGAGGCCCCGCCGGCTCGCTGAGCCTGCTGATCACCGGCGACGAAGAGGGACGCGCGCTGCACGGCACCCGCGCGGTGACCGCTTGGCTCGACGATAATGGCCAGATGCCGGATTTCTGCCTGGCCGGCGAGCCGACCAATCCGCTCGCGCTTGGCGAGGCGCTCAAGGTCGGGCGTCGCGGCAGCCTGAACGCGGCCATCGCCGTGACCGGCACCCAGGGACACGCCGCCTACCCCGAACGTGCCGACAATCCGGCGCACCGGCTGGTCGCTCTCCTCGGCGAACTCATCGCCACGTCCCTCGATGACGGAACGCCGTATTTCGCGCCGTCCCGCTTGCAGGTCACCTCGATCGACATCGGCAATCCGGCGACGAACGTCATCCCGGCCCGCGCCACCGCGCGCCTGAATATCCGGTTCAACGACCGGCATCGGACGACGTCGCTTGCGGGTTGGTTGCGAGAGGTCGCCGGGAGGCATGCGCCCCGGACCACGCTGGATGTCGAGGTTGCCGCCGAGCCGTTCCTCAGCGCCATCGGCGTCGAGACGCTGACGCTGCAGCGTGTCGTCCGCGAGGTGACCGGGCGCGAACCTGCCTTCGACACCGGAGGCGGCACGTCGGACGCCCGCTTTCTCGCTTCTCACTGCCGGGTGGCGGAATTCGGACTGGTGGGAGCCTCGATGCATCACGCCGACGAGCACGTCCCGCTTGCCGACCTGCACGCGCTCGCTGCCATTTACCGAGGCTGGCTCGACGCCATGCTGCCACGCCGGACGCAGGCATCCTGATGCCCACGCCACCGATCGGCCGCGTCCAGGGCACGCTTCTGGGCCTCTTCCTGCTCGGAAGAGGCCGGCCGGAAGGACTGGCTCATTTCGATGCGAGCGTGCAGGGCTTCCTGGCCAGCCTGGCGCCGTGGATCGCCTTCGCGCTGGTCGACGGCTTCATTACCGTCCTGGGCCATCACCCGGCAACGGGTGCGCTGGAAATCGCGATCCTGCTTTGCTTCGTCCTCTCGCCGGCGGTGATCTCGGAGGCGTTGACGCTGGCCTGGCGCCGGGACGCGCAGTGGCTGCGCTTTGCCACCGCGTCCACCTGGTGCGAGTGGCTGATGCCGTTCGTCTTCACGATCGGCTGGCTGCTGGCGAGCCTTCTGGTGACGGTGGGCCTGCCGTCGAAGGCGGCGCTGGCCGTCTTCGCCTGCGGTGTCGTCGCCTACTGGTGCTGGCTGCACTTTTTCCTCGCTCGCGCGGCGCTCGGCGTGTCGCGGTTGCGAGCCTCTGTTCTCGTCGTCGCGCTCGTCGCCGGAAACATGGCGATCGTCGGGGTCGCCTACGGAATCGGCGGTCAGGCCCGGGCGCTGTTCGGGACCTGAACCGGCGTGTCGAAGCCGAAGCTCCGGTCCTGGCCGAACGGATCCTCGGCATAGCCGATCCGCACGAGGCTCAGCCCGTCGGGGGGCGCCGTCGGACCTCCGCAACGCCGGTCCCTGGCCTCCAGCGCGGACGCGACTCGACCAACCGGCCAGCGCCCGCTGCCGACCAGCACCAGCGTGCCGACCATGTTGCGAACCTGGTGATGCAGGAAGCTGCGTGCCTCCGCCTCCACTGTCACCAAATCCCTTGAACGCGCCAGTGCGAGCCGGTCGAGCGTGCGGACCGGGCTGCCGGCCTGGCAGGCGGCGGCACGGAACGAACTGAAATCGTGGCGGCCGAGCAAGCTGCTCGCCGCGTCGGTCATCGCCTCGAGATCGAGCGGGCGCTCGACATGCCAGACCCGGCCGGCGGCAAGCGCCGGGCGAGGTCGCCGATTCAGGATCGCGTAACGATAGGCGCGTCTGATCGCGAAAAAGCGTGGATGCCATTCGGGCGGAACGCAGGCCGCCTCGGTGACCACGATCGGGTGTGGCCGCAGGTGGAAATTCAGTGCGTCGCGCAAGCGCCCTGGCTGCCATGGGCCTCGAGCCGGTTCCGGCAGATCGACGCTTGCCACCTGCCCCTCGGCGTGAACGCCGGCATCGGTTCGGCCGGCGACATGGCAGACCATGGCTCGGCCCCGTGCGAGGCGTCCGGCGGCCTCTTCCACGATCTGCTGGATCGACACTCCCGTCGCCTGGCGCTGCCAGCCGACATAGGCGGAACCGTCGTACTCGAGCCTGATGGCCCATCGACGCGCCTCATTCATGACCGGCCACGCCGAGCACCGCGCCGGGCCCAAGCGCATGACCACGCAGGAACGACGCCGTATCGACCGGAGCCCGTCCGGGCAGTTGCACCCTGTCGATTCGAAGCGCGCCGCTGCCGCAGCCGACCGTCATGCCTTGATCGAGGATGCGCCCGGGTGCGCCCGACATCGGCACGGGATGGGCGGCAATGATCTTGAGCGTGCGTTCGCTCTCGCCGTTCGCGGGCGGCAGGACAGTGCGCGTGCCCGGCCAAGGTGTGAAGGCGCGGATCTGCCGATCGATTGCGACGCAGTCGCGGGTCCAGTCGATCAGCCCGTCCTTGCGATCGAGCTTGGCGGCATAGGTGGCGCCCTCATCGGGCTGCACGATGGGAGTCGGCGCGTCGGACAGGGCGCGAAGGATCAGTTCCGCGCCGACCGAGGCGAGACGGTCGTGCAGGTCGCGCGCGGTGTCGCGCCGGCCGATCGCGATCGCCTCGCGCATCAGGATGGGACCCGTGTCGAGCCCCGCGTCCATCTGCATGATGGTGACGCCGGTCTCGTCGTCGCCGGCGAGCAGGGCGGCCTGGATTGGCGCCGCGCCGCGCCAGCGCGGCAGCAGGCTCGCATGGATGTTCAGGCAGCCGCGCCTGGGTGCGGCCAGGATGGGCGGGGGGAGGATCAGGCCGTAGGCGGCGACGATCGCGCAGTCGAGCGCCAGCGCCTCGAAACTCTCCCATTGATCCCGCTGGCGCAGCCGCGCCGGCGTTCGGACCGACAGCCCGAGCTGTCCGGCTCTCGCATGAACGGGGGAGGGCGTCACCCGGTGTCCCCGACCAGACGGACGTGGCGGTTGCGCGTAGACCGCCGTGATCTGATGCCCGGCGCCATGCAGCGCGTCGAGCGCCGGCACGGCAAAGTCGGGAGATCCGAAGAAGGCGAGACGCAGCCCCTGGGCGTTCACGCCGTCATCTTCTGCCGCCGTTCCTTCGCCGCGCGGCGAAGCAGCATGTTGCGTTTGAGCGCCGAGAGGTGATCGACGAACAGCACGCCATCGAGATGGTCGATCTCATGCTGCAGACAGGCGGCGAGAAGGCCATCGGCTTGGAGCGTCCGCACGACAAGGTCGAGACCCTGATAACGGATCGACACGTTCGCCGGCCGCGTGACGTCCGCATAGACACCGGGAATTGAGAGGCATCCCTCCTCGCGCACGGCCATCTCGGGGCTGGTCGCGATGATTTCCGGATTGACCAGGACCAGCGGCAATGCCCGGCCATCGGGCGCGAGATCGATCACCACGATCCGCAGATCCACGCTCACCTGCGGGGCCGCGAGGCCGATCCCGGGCGCTGCGTACATGGTCCGGAACATGCGGCCGACCAGACCGGCGACACGATCCTTGTCTTCCACGGTGACGCGGCGCGCCCTCGTCTTCAGCATCGGGTCGGGCGCCGTGAGGATCGACAGCAGGTCGTCTCCCTCGGCTTCCATCGTTCCGGTCTCCGCTATCACGCCGCCGATGTAGCGATGCCGGTAGCGGCGATCAACGTGACCGAGATCGGATCGGCCAAGGCCGGACCTGACTGCTCCGCTTGCAATGGTCTCCGAATTGCCCAAATATTGGCACAGGTAGGATGCCGACCGGGTCCCGCCGTCTCGCTCCCTGGAGGAGGCTCAGCTATGACTGCACGTGTCTTCGCGTCGCCGATGTTCCTCGGCTTCGACCACCTGGAACAGATGCTGGAGCGGGCGTCCAAGACGTCGTCAGACGCTTATCCGCCGTACAACATCGAGCAGACCTCCACCAACGGCCTTCGCATCTCCCTGGCCGTTGCGGGCTTCGGCATGGACGATCTGCAGATCACCCAGGAGGACAACCAGCTGGTGATCCGGGGCCGGCAGACCGAGGACGCCGCCGAGAGACACTTCCTTCATCGAGGGATCGCCGCTCGCCAGTTCCAGCGCGCCTTCGTGCTCGCCGAGGGCATCGACGTGACGGGTGCCTGGCTTGACCGGGGGCTCCTGCACATCGATCTTGCCCGACCTCAGCCGGAGGTCAGGATCAAGCATATCGAAATCGCGGGAAGGGACGGCGAGCCGAAGGCTGTCCGGCCAACACCGCGCGTGGTTCAGGCGAACGCCTCGAACGGCTGATCCTGACTTTCGTGTTTCGGAGCAATTCAATGACCGATGAACCACGTCGCAATCCCGATGTGCCTGCCGTCCAGAACGTGGCGCTGGACATCCGCCGCCTCAGCCCGAGCCAGCTTGCGGCTCTGGGTGTCGCGCAGATCGCCTATGTCAGACCGATCGTGATCGACGGCGCCAAGGCGTTCTCGATCTACGCCGCTGACGGAACGCCGATGGCGACGGCGGGCGACTTGAACGTGGCGCTGGCCGCCGTCGTTCACCACGAGATGGTGCCCGCCCTGGTTCATTGAGAGCCGGGCGGCTAGCACGCTGGCACCTAGCTCCGGGAGGTCGACGGGTCGATCCAACCGATATGCCCGTCGGCACGCCGGTAGACCACGTTGAGTTCGCCGGACGCGCCATTGCGGAACATCAGCACAGCTTGGTCGGCGAGATCCATCCGCATCACCGCCTCGCCGACCGTCAGACGCGTGATCTCGGTCGGGCTCTCCGCAATCACCGTCGCATAGGCGTGCTCGGACCCGCCGTTGTGCTGCCCTCCCGTTGGCGGGTCGTTCTCGATCAGGATGTATTGCCGCGCTACTTCGGGACTGGACCGTTGTGACGCGAAATCGCGGGCATGGTCATTAACGCGTCGCCGGTAGCGCCTGAGCCGCTTGGCGATATGCTCCGCGGCGTCGTCGAACGCGGCATTCGCGTCGCCCGCCTCGCCTTCTCCGCGTAGCGTCAGACCCCGGCCGGCATGGACGTTGATGTCGCAGGTGAAGAAGCTGCGCGCCCGGCCGAAAGTGACGTCGGCCTCGAGCGCATGATCGAAATATTTGTGCGTTATGATGTCGAGGTGGTCTGCAACACGCGTCCGGAGCGCATCGGACAGTTCGATGTGCTTGCCCGAAACGGTGATCTGCATGGTTGACCCTCCTGCTGCCCGAGTGGAACCGCGAGCGACGCGCCGCGAACCGATGCGGGTCAGGCGGAGAGAGCCTTCTCCCGCTTGCGTTGCACCGAACTCGGAATGCGCAGCGCCTCGCGGTATTTGGCCACGGTCCGGCGTGCGATGTCCACGCCTTCCCGACGCAGGGCGGCTACAATCGCGTCATCTGAAAGGATCATCGCCGGCACCTCGGCGTCGATCATCCCTCGGATGCGGTAGCGCACGGCTTCCGCGCTGTGCGTCTCGCCGGTCATGCCGGCGATGGCGGTGGTGAAGAAGTATTTCAGCTCGAAGGTGCCGCGCGGCGTCGCGATATACTTGTTTGCCGTCACTCGGCTGACGGTGCTCTCGTGCATCTCCACCGCCTCGGCGATGTCGCGCAGGATCAACGGCCGCAGATGGCCGACGCCGTGGCGCATGAAGCCGTCCTGGCGACGGACTACCTCGCTGGCGACTCGCAGGATGGTCTGCGCACGCTGCTGCAGCGATTTGACCAGCCAGTTCGCGCTCGCGAGCTTCTCGGCGATGAACAGCTTGTCTTCGCGCTGCGCGTGAACCAGCACGCGCGCGTGGAACGCTTCGCTGACCAGCAGACGCGGCATCGTGTCAGGGTTCAATTCGAGCATCCAGCCGCCTTCGGCCGCCGGCCGCATCAGCACGTCGGGAACGATCGGCAGGGGCGGTGCGGAATCATGGGAGGCGCCCGGTTTCGGGTCCAGCGCCCTGATCTCGGCGATCATCTCGGCAAGATCCTCGGCGTCCACGCCGCACAGGAACTGCAGGCGCTTGAGCTCGCGGCGAGCGAGCAGCTCCAGATTGTCGAGCAGCACGGCCATCGCGGGGTCGAACCGGTTGCGTTCCTGCAGCTGGACTGCGAGGCACTCCGACAAGTCGCGCGCGAGCACTCCGACAGGGTCGAACCGCATCATCCGGCGTCTGACCAGCTCTACCGCGTCCAGGCTGCTGCCGAGAGCGACCGCGATGGCGGCGGGTTCTGCCGCCAGCCGACCGGACGGGTCGAGCAGCGCAATGAGGTGCGCGCCGATCAGTCGTTCCGCGGGACTGGCCAGTTCCAGGCGCAGCTGCTCGCCGAGATGCTCACGAAGCGAACGCGACCCCTCCGCCAAATCATCGACGCCCCATTCCGCATCGTCGAAGTCGCGGTTTCCGGCACTGCCTGGCATCCCGGCCAGCCGGCCCAGGTCGTTCGGGCCGGCCGCATCACCCGTCTCGAAGTCTGCGCTCAGATCGACGTCAAGCGGCGCGCTGCCTGGTTCGGGCAGTGAGCCGTCGGCGACCAGGTCGGCGGTGTCGGTGTTCCCGTCGGCGCGCGAGCCGCGCTGATCGATGGCCGGCATATCGACCGGCGTCTCCGATCGCTCGTCGCGCTCGAGCAATGGGTTGCGTTCGAGCTCCTCCTCGATGAACGCCGATACCTCGTGATGCGAGTATTGCAGCAGCTTGATCGCCTGACGCAGCTGCGGCGTCATGACCAGATGCTGCGACTGCCTGAATTCGAGACGCGGACCGATCCCCATGGAACGGAAGGCTACAACGAAAACCTTTCTCCGAGGTAGACGCGTCTCACATCCTCGTGCGCCACGACTTCCTGCGGCGCGCCCTCCATCAGCACATGGCCGCCATGCATGATATAGGCGCGGTCGACGATCTCCAGCGTCTCGCGGACATTGTGGTCGGTGATCAGCACGCCGATGCCGCGATGCTTGAGATGCGAAATCAGGTCGCGGATCTCTCCGACCGCGATCGGGTCGATGCCGGCGAGCGGCTCGTCGAGCAGGATGTAGCTCGGCTGACTGGCGAGCGCGCGCGCGATCTCGAGCCGCCTCCGCTCGCCGCCCGATAGCGCCAGCGAGGGCGCCCGCCGCAGATGCGAGATGCCGAACTCCGACAGCAGCGCGTCCAGCATCGCCTCGCGCCTGTCGAGACGCCCCTCGACCACTTCGAGCGCCGCCATCACGTTCTGCTCGACGTTCAGGCCCCGGAAGATGCTGGCTTCCTGCGGCAGGTAGCCGATGCCCAGGCGCGCCCGGCGATACATCGGCAGGGTGGTGATGTCGGCGCCGTCGAGCGCGATCGAGCCGGTGTCGGGTCGGACGAGACCCACGATCATGTAGAACGTGGTCGTCTTGCCGGCGCCGTTCGGGCCGAGCAACCCGACCGCCTCGCCGCGCTTGACCGAGATCGAAACGTTCCGGACCACCGGCCGCTTCTTGTAGGTCTTGCCCACCCCGGTCGCAACCAGTCCGCCGGAATCGGTCTTGAGACCACTCCTCGCGATGCCTGGATCCGGATCGACCCGTCTCTGCTCGTTCATGGAGCCTTTCCCGCCGGCTTCTTGGCCGTTCCCTGGGACGGCGATTGCTCGTTCGGCACGATCAGGCCCTGCACCCGGTCGCCGGGGTCCTGGGTGAGCGTGGCCAGACCGGTTCGCATGTTCACGATCGCCGCCTGTCCGTTGAGCTGGTTCTGCCCGCGCGTGATCCGCACGTTTCCGACGATTCGGGCGATGCCGGTATCGGGAACATACACCCCCCGCTCGCCACGTACCGTCTCGGTTTGTGTCCGGACCACGACGTCGCCGTAGGCTTCCGCCTTCTGCAGCTTGCCCGAAGACGTGAGAGGGTCGGGCGGCTTGGCGCTGGATGTGGCGACCGTCTGCACGTCCTCTTTCGGCTGGGAATGGTCCGGCGCCGAATAGCCTACGAGGATGTCGGCCTGGATGCGCCTCCCGTCGGCGGTGGTGAGCAACGCATCGCCGCGTGCGACCGAGCGGCGGATCGGAGGCGAATACTCCATCGAGTCGCGCGCGGTGATCACGTCGGTCGGCGTCGTCAGCCGCAGTCCGTGGCCGGTCAGGATCAGCACCGACTGGTCGATGTCGTAGAGAGCCTTGTCACCCCATGCCTGATCGGTCGCTGTATAGATATGGACATGGCCGACGGCCTCGAGCCGATAGATCTCGTTGTTGCCGGTCTCGTCCGGCGTATTCGGCCCCGGTGTCGGCTGGGGCGCGGCGGCCGGAGCTGCCGCACCCGGCGCAACCTTCTTCTTGCGGTAGAACGCGATCAGCCGGTCGGCGTCGACCGTCACCGCACCGCGAACCGCGCGCGCCTGGTCGTAGGCGGTGACTGTCTGGGCGTTCTGGTCCCAGTCGATGCCGCCGGCGGCCGTCACCGTGACCGACCCCCCCTGGCTCAGGTCGATCTGCTGCGGGCCGGCCGGCGCGCCCCATGCCAGAACCGCGGCGACGATCGCGCCGAGGTTCTTGCGGCTCAACGGCCTGCTCCCGAAACGGCCGGATGTGTCCGGGTGTCGTTGATGACCAGACGGGCCGGCCCACGGAACTGGGCGATGCCCTCGTGGCTCGCCATGAAGTAGCTCTGTGCGTCCAGTATGCCGATCGGTCCCTCGATATGCACCCAGCGGTTCGACTGGTCGACGCTCTGGCGCAAATCGATGGTGGCTGTCGGTCCGGTCATCACCGTGCCGTCGTCGCGATAGAGCACCACGTGTCCAACGAGATCGAGCACATGGCTGTGCGGCGCATAGACCCCATGGTCGGCCGTCAGCATCAGCCATGCGGCGCCGTCGAGCAGGTCGGCTTTCGGAGAGGTCATGTCCACCTGATCCGGCCCCGCCTGACGCGCCAGGGAAGCCGTGATCATGTAGGGACGCCCGTGCGCGTCGATGCCGTGATAGCGAGCATCGCTCATGTCGCCCGTGCTGGCGCGAAGCGCTGCCGCCTGACGAAGAGTCACGCGTCCGACCCGGGTCGACCGGTCCAGTTCCGGCCACAGCGCCACCGCTCCGAGCAGGGCCAGGGCGCCGACCGGCAGCAGCCGCTTGCTCCAGCGGACCATCCAGCGTCGGCGTGCGATCCGGGTCGCGTCGGGCATCGCGCGCTCGAAGGGAACGGCGGTGAAGTTCGCGCGCCGGCCGGAGGCGAGATGACGGGCGAACTCGTCGGAACCTGTCTCGCCAGGACCAGGTGGTCCCATCGCGCTCACGCCACCCCCGCCCGCAACAGGTCATGGACGTGCAGGATGCCGAGCGGGCGTCTCGCCTCATCGACGACGAACAGGCTGGTGATCGGCCGTTCGCCGTCGTTCATCAGATGCAGCGCCTCGGCGGCGAGAGCCGCCGGCCCGATCGTCCGTGGCGCGTGCGTCATGATCGCCCCCGCCCGCATCTTGCGCAGATCGCGGTCGATGGCCCGCCTGAGGTCACCGTCGGTCACGATGCCGTCCAGCTTTCCACCCGCTCCGATGATCCCGAGGCAGCCGAACGACTTGCGCGTCATCAGCACCACCGCCTCGAGCATCGGCAGGTCGGGCGGCGCGAGAGGCACCGCATCGCCGGTGTGCATCAGATCGCCCACGCGCCTGAGACGGCTGCCGAGCCGGCCGCCGGGATGGAAGATGCCGAAATCGCTCGCCGTGAAGCCGCGCCGCCGCAGCAGCGTCACCGCCAGCGCGTCGCCGAGCGCCATCTGCATGGTCGTGCTCGTGGTCGGCGCCTGGCTGATCGCGCACGCCTCCGGCGCGTCGGGCAGCAGCAGGACGATGTCGGCTGCCCTCGCCAGCGTCGAGGACTCCCGCCCGGTGACCGCCAGCAGCGGCAAGCCGAAGCGGCGGCTGTGTGCGACCAGGTCGGCCAGCTCGATGGTCTCGCCGGAATTGGAGATCGCCAGCACCACGTCGCCCTCGAGCACCATGCCGAGATCGCCGTGGCTGGCCTCCGCCGGATGAACGAACAGGGCGGGCGTTCCCGTCGACGCGAGCGTCGCGGCCACCTTGCGTCCCACATGCCCCGACTTGCCCATACCCGTTACCACGACGCGGCCGTTGCCGACGGCGATGATCTCGACGGCTTCGGTGAACCGCTCGCCGAGCGGTCCGTCGAGCGCGTCCGCCAACCGCGCCAGCCCCCTCGCTTCGCAGCGCAGCACATCGGCGGCGCCGGCGCGTTCGTCTGCGTCCGTTCGTCCGGCCGCAACCCACTCCGTTGGGCGCTGGGACAAGGAAACCGTCAACTCGGGCCTTTCACTTCCAAGCGCCATTTGTAGGTGTCCGGTTCGACCTGCGCTAGGCCGAGCGGGCGTTCGCGCCGAAGGCAAGATTGCAGGTCTGGGGCCGCCGGCCCCAGCGGGTCCAGGGCAGAGCCCTGACTTTCGCTAATGCGCGAAAATATCAGGCGCCTCGTAGCCAAGGATGTCGAGCCGCGCCCGGGCCGGCAGAAAGCGGAAGCACGCCAGCGCCAGCGCCAGCCGGTCCTCGCGCACCAGCAGCGCCTCCAGGCGCCCCCACAACGCGTGCAGGTAGAGCACGTCGGACGCCGCATAGGCGACTTGCTCGGGCGAGAGTTCTGCCGCACCCCAGTCGGACGTCTGCTGCTGCTTGCTGATCTCGATCCCGAGCAGCTCGCGGCACAATTCCCGCAAGCCGTGCCGGTCGGTGAAGGTCCGGACCAGCTTCGCAGCGATCTTGGTGCACCGGACCGGCGACACCTCGATGTCGAGGCTGTGCTGCAACAAGGCGACGTCGAAGCGGGCGAAGTGCATCAGCTTCGTCGTCGCCTCATCGCCGAGCAGGCGCTTGAGGTTCGGGCAGTCCGCGCCGCGACCGCCCAGCCGGGCAGGCGCCACCTGAACCAGGTGCGCGCTGCCGTCGCCGGACGACAGCTGGACCAGGCATAGCCGGTCGCGGTGCGGCAGCAGGCCCATCGCCTCGGTGTCGACCGCGACCACCGGACCGAGATCGAGGTCGTCGGGCAGGTCGCCACGGTGAAGATGGATGGGGCCGGTTTCGGTGAACTGGGTGATGCTCATTCGCTTGCGGCCAGTGGTGCCCAGGAGAAGACTCGAACTTCCACGACCTTGCGGCCACAGATACCTGAAACCTGCGCGTCTACCAATTCCGCCACCTGGGCAGGCCGCCGGAGGCAGGTCGTGTAGCGACCGACACCATCGGCGTCAACAACAGCATCCGACGCGGCCGGCATGGAACCGCGCGCCACTGCCTGTGATACCAACTCCTGCAAACCGACGAAGGGATCCCGATGCGCAACCTGCAGGTCGCGACCGTGTTCGGCGGCAGCGGCTTCCTCGGCCGCTACGTGGTCGATCGGCTGCGCCGCGCAGACCACATCGTGCGCGTCGCCAGCCGGGACCCGGGCGGTGCGGGTGGCCTGCGGGTCATGGGGCCACGGGGCGAGGTGGTGCCGCTGTATGCCTCCTTCGCCCAGAGGGCCTCGATCACCCGCGCCGTCGAGGGTGCGACCATGGTCATCAACCTGATCGGCATCCTCGCCGAGCGGCGCCCGGGCGACTTCCCGCGCGTGCCCGCCCAGGGCGCCGGCCTGATCGCGGCCGCGGCGGCGCGCGCCGGGGTCGCCCGGCTC
>CAXTUK010000030.1:0-14872 GCA_964247395.1 uncultured Acetobacteraceae bacterium | reverse complement strand
AACCCGAGGCGGAAAACTCTACCCAAAAACAGTCCAGTTTGCCGGGAGCAGATCATCAGGAGGCGGCAGGATGCGAAAATCGAGGTTCACGGAGGAGCAGATCATCGGCGTGTTGCGCGAGCAGGAGGCCGGTGCGAAGACGTCGGACGTCTGCCGCAAGCACGGGATCAGCCCGGCGACGCTCTACCAGTGGCAACTCATGCAGCGCGCTATCGAGTTCGAGTGACCACTTGACCGGTTTCGGCATCGGATTTCCTCAAAGATCATGGTGCTAACGAGCCGAAAGGTGACGATGGCTTCGCCGGCGTACAAGCGATAAGCCACGTCGGACGCCAAAAAAGTTACGATACCGGAATTTACTCCTTCGACGTCGTTCGTGGTTGGACGTCGAAGATGTTGCGATCGCAAGCACCAGAATGCGCCGCCTCAAACAGATCATGAGCAGCCGAGGCCGCTTGCATCGAACGGTCGCCGCAGGCTTATGCTCGCCAGGATCTCATCCCCCCGCTCGACACCTCATCTTGCCTTGACTTTGGTATGGAGCTTGCTGAAGGAACGATATGAAGTACGCACCGACGACCTATCCGCACTGGGAGGCGCCCGAGCTCGGCATGGTCCGAGCGACGGCTGCCTCCCTTGTGGTCACCATCACAATCGTCGCCGCGATCATCGCGCTGGTGCCGGCGCGGCATCACGCGCCGCCGCGCCTTGTCACCCACGCGAGGATGGTCACCTTGCCGCCACCGCCACCACCGCCGCCTGAAGTCGTCCAGCCGCCGGAACCGCTCCAGCCGCCGCCGATCACGCCGCCGCCGGAAGCACCTGCTCCGGCCAAGATCCAGATCCAGAAACCGCCGCCCAAGCCGATCAAGCGCGTGGTCCGCCATCCCCCCAAGCACCACGTCGAACAGCCACCACAGCCACCGCAGCCGCAAATCCAGGCGCCGCGCGTGCCGAACCCGCCGCCGCCAGCGCCCGTGCAGGCCGGAACGGACATGCGCGCCTACGGCCAGGAGTTGCATGACCAGATCCAGAGCGCCATCGAGGTTCCGGCTGCCATCCAGCAGCTCGGGCTGTCTGGAACCGCCTACATCGCCTGCGTCGTATCTCCGCAGGGGAGGCTGATCAGTGCTCGCGTCGCTCGCTCCAGCGGCAACCCGCTGATCGATCAGGCTGCCTTGGCGGGCGTCAGGGAGCACCGTTTCCGCTCGTTCGTCGGCGCCACTGCGTCATTCAGCATTCCGGTCGAGATCACCGGGTCGGGAGGGGAGTAGGCGCGCACCCGTGGCTCTGCTCTGCCTCCGGTTCGAGCAGCATCCGTTGCTCACATGTTGAGCTTTTTCCACGTGGCGGCCAGATTGTCGCTCGGGAACAATCCGAAGCAGCGGTACGCCGCTTGCAGTGACCTACAGCCCGTGTCCTGCCGGCTGATCCAGGCGGCAAGACCCGGGCGAGCCGGCGGGACATCTTGACCCCTCCGCTTCCAAACGAAAGATGACGACATGATCCAACTCTTCATTCGCTACGTCGAGCTCAGCGCAGGATTGCTTGCGATCATGCCGATCCTGCTCATCGCGGTGATCGCCGTCATCATCGAGCGGCTCTGGCTGCTCAAGAAGACGCTGAGCACCGGGCGCCGGATCATGAACCGTATGCGGTCGATCCCCTATCAGGACATCGACAGCATCCGTTCGCTCGCCGAGAGCAATTCGAAGACCCTGCAGGGCCACCTGATGATCACCGCGCTGTCGTCTCGCGGCGAGAGCTCCGACGAGATGGAGTATCATCTCGAGGAAGAGATCCTCTACGCCCTGCCCCGCGTCACCCGCCTGATGTGGATCCTCGACACCGCCGTCACCATTGCCCCGCTGCTCGGACTGTTCGGCACCATCATCGGCATGATCCAGGCCTTCAACGTGCTGTCAAACCATGGCGGTCCGAGCGAAGTCACCGGCGGCATTGCCGACGCTCTGGTCTCGACCGGCGCGGGCCTGTTGATCGCCATCATCTCGGTCTACGCGATGAACTACCTCAACACTCTCGTCGGCCAAGTGACGCATCAGCTCGAGGTCATCAAGATCACGCTGATCAACCGGACCCATGGCGGCGGCGTGCAGCAGAACGCGGGCGGCACCGTGGCCGATCTCCGCACCGCGGCCGCTCGCCGCTAGCCCGCTAGCCGCCCGGGAGACGATCGATGAACCGCAGACGACACCACGACCGGCCGCATCCGCGGCTCGAAGTCGTCCCGATGATCGACATCATGATGTTCCTGCTGGTGTTCTTCATCATGCTTGTCCTCCGGATGATCCCGGACGCCGGGGTCAGCCTATCGCTTCCGACAGCGACGACCACCCAGCAACTGCCCGACACCCAGGTCGTCATCGTGATCGACAAGGCCGGCGACATTCATGTCCAGGACAAGACATACTCGACCGACGAACTGACCCAGTATCTCGATCAGCAGAAAGCGACCGCCAAGCTGAACGTCATCGTCGCCGGCGACAAGGGAACGACGATGCAGCAACTGATGACCGTGATGGATGTGGTCCGCAAGGACGGCATTACCGACCTCGGCATCGCGACGAAGCCGGACTGATCGACGACGACCGCAGCCGGCGAGCACCTCAGCGTCTCGCCGGCCGCTTGTTCGCGAGATCACCTTCATAGGCCTCGCAGGTCCTGGCGGTCGCGGCCGCGTGAGCGGATGCACAGGCCCGTTCCGCGTCGGGCCTGCAAGCCTCGGCCGCTAGTTGCAAATCGCTCGCAAGCACGTCGTGCGCGACAGCCACCTCGTTCTGCTGTCCCTGCATCGCCTGCGGCGCTTCTCCGCCTTCATCCAGATTGCCGGTCAATTCCTTCAATTGCTGGTCGGTCGTATGCATCTCGTCAATCGCCGAGAGGCACGACTGGGAGGGTGCGGCCTGGGATGCGGTGAGGACGTCGATGGCGCCGTTCACCTCGGTCCGGTATGGCTCGGCTCGATCCAGATCGTCCGCGAACCCGCGTCCCCCCGAAGACATCGCGCCCAAGAACAGGATCGCGGCCCGGATGCGCACGACCCTCCTCCCTCGTGTGAACTTAGGAGCCATGCAGACGCGTCACCATGTCAATCAGCCGCTGCCTGACGGCCGGCACCGGCTGATTGCGAAACCCGAACGCGTCGCGCGCCAGGAAGTGGCCGGTCAAGGCCAAGCCGTCAGCCCAGCCCACCGCCGTCGCCAGATGATCCCTCTTCGCATCCAGCATGTATCGAGGAAGCACCAGGAGCTTGTCGCGCCACGCGGCGGCCGCTCCGTCGGACACCGCGCAGCCGCTCCGAGGCGACACGTAGGCCAGGTCAGCCATGCCGCCGGTCACCGCGCATCGCGAAAGATCGAGGCCATAGCCGAGCTCGCCAAGCAGCGCCGCTTCCCACCGCACGACCCACGGGATGCCTGCGCGCCCATCCGAGAGACCGGCCAGCAGGTCGATCATGCCGTCATAGGTCTGCGGGTAGGCTGCCCGCTCCGGCAGCGCTCCGCCCGCGACAGCGCAGACCGAAGCCAGGGCGGTCAGCGCGAGCGGAGCGTCGAACAGGCCGGACGATGGTGCCTGCAACGTCTCGCCGGTGAACGCTCCGAGTTGGTCGGCCAGACGGCTCACCCATCTGACACGGAGGATGTTGCCCACCTCCCAGGTCGACCGGCTCGGGCCGCGTGAACGCGCGCCGCGCGCCAGTCCGCGGTGCGCGCCGTGCTCTCTCGTCAGCAGCGTGACGACCGCGTGACCTTCCCCGAACGGCGTTGCCGACAGCACGACGCCGACGGACTCCCATTCCACGTGCCGGTCCGGCCCGGAGCCGCCGTCAGCTGACCGGCTCGTCCTCGTCTAGTCCGGCAGCCGCCGCGACTTCGGCCGCGAAGTCGGAGGTCTCCTTTTCCACCCCCTCGCCGAGCTGGAAACGCGCGAACCCGGCGAGCGAGGCGCCTGCCTTCAACACCACCGCCTTGACGCGACTCTCGCCGTCATGCACCCAGACCTGCTCGAGCAGGACGACCTCTTCGTAATATTTCCGGATCCGGCCTTCGACCATCTTCTCAATGATTGCCTCCGGCTTTCCCGATGCGCGCGACTGCTCGATCAGCACCGCGCGCTCGCGCTCCAATGCCGAGGCATCGACCGCCCCGACGTCGAGCGCGTCCGGCCTGGTTGCCGCGACATGCATGCCGACCTGCCGGCCGAGCGTCTCGAGCGCCTCCGCCTCGCCGGCCGCCTGCACACCGACCAGCACCCCGATCCGTCCAAGCCCCGGCCGAAGCGCCTGATGCACGTAGGTCGCGACCACGCCCTCATCGACGCTGATCCGTACCGCCCGCCGAATGGTCATGTTCTCGCCGACCGTGGCGATCAGGTGGGTCAGCTCCTCGGCGACCGTCCTGCCGCCCGCGGGGTAGAGCGCCCCCTTCAACATCTCCAGATCGTCGCCGACCTCGAGCACAAGCCGGGCAATGGTGTCGACGAAGGACTGGAACTGCTCGTTGCGTGCAACGAAGTCGGTTTCCGCATTCACCTCCACCATCGCCGCGACGCGTGGCGCGGACGCGACGCCGACCAGTCCTTCGGCGGCCGCCCGACCTGATTTCTTGGCAGCAGCCGCCAGCCCCTTCGTGCGCAACCAATCGACCGCCGCCTCGACATCTCCGGACGTCTCGCCGAGCGCCTTCTTGCAGTCCATCATCCCGGCGCCGGTCTTATGGCGAAGCTCCTTCACGAGGCCAGCTGTGATGTCGGCCATCGCCGTTCTCCTCTTGTGACGACCGCTCGGATCAGGCCGTCGCCTCGACGGCTTCCGGGAGCACCTCGGGAGGCAGGGTCTCTGACGCGCCGATATCCTGACCCGAGCCCGCCAGTTCGGCGGAAATCCCGTCCAGCACGGCGCTCGACACCAGGTCGCAGTACAGCGTGATCGCCCGGATCGCGTCGTCGTTGCCGGGGATCGGATAGGTCACGCCGGCAGGATCGGAGTTGCTGTCCAGAACCGCGATGACGGGGATGTTCAGCTTGTTGGCTTCCTCGACCGCCAGCTTCTCCTTGTTCGTGTCGATGACGAACAGGATGTCCGGCAGGCCGCCCATCTCCTTGATCCCGCCCAGCGACCGCTCGAGCTTCTCGCGATCACGCGTGATCTCGAGGATCTCCTTCTTGGTCAATCCTTGCGTGTCGCCCGACAGCATGTCGTCGATCTGCCGCAGCCGCTTGATCGAACCGGTGATGGTCTTCCAGTTGGTCAGCATCCCTCCGAGCCAGCGATGATTGACGTAGTATTGTCCGCATCGCTTGGCCGCGTCGGCGACATGCTCCGCCGCCGCCCGCTTGGTGCCGACGAACAGCACGCGGCCGCCGGCCGCCGTCGTGTCCCGCACCGCGCGGAGCGCGCGATCGAGCATCGGCACCGTCTGCTGCAGGTCGATGATGTGCACCTGGTTGCGCACGCCGAACAGGAACGGCGACATGCGCGGATTCCAGCGACGCGTATGGTGACCGAAATGTACACCGGCCTCGAGCAACTGACGCAGGGAAAAGTCGGGCATCGCCATCGGGCGTGACCTTTCAGGTTCCGGTTGAGCCTCCGCGGGGCTCCTGTGGCCTGTGGCCACACCGAAGCATCACCCCGCGTGTGAATTACCGGCCGAGGGTCGCCCATCCGCCGACCGACGGGATATCGCTCATCCAACGCGTGCAGACAAGGCCGGCCAAACGAGCCGGGGCAGTCCGTCAACCCTCCTCGACCCGCGCCACGCCAGGCAGGCTCTTGAGCGCCTGGGCCAGACGCGGCGTCACCGCGTACAGGTCCGGCAGCGTGATCTCGACCTGCAGCGCCTCGTCGACGCTCGGCACCAGGATGATGCTGCCTCTGCCCTTGGGACCTCTCGCCAGCACCGACCGGATCGGCTCCACGGCCTCCGCGCGCTCGATCCAGACCCTGATGCTGCCGCCGGCCGAACCGGTCGCGACCTCATCGAGATCGACGACGTCGTGCGCCGTGATCCGCAGCGCCTCCCCCTCCAGGCGAAGGTCGGCCGTCACCAGCACTGCCCGGCCCGGCGTGAGCAGCTCCCGGCGGCGCGACAGCACCTCCGAGAACAGCGTCACCTCGATCAGCCCGTCCGGATCCGACACGCGCAGCCAAGCCATCCTGCCGCCCGTCCTGGTCGGACGTTCCTTGCGATCGATGACACAACCCGCGACCCTGACCCGGCCGCGCCCTGCTCGCGCCTCGCTCTCGACCTCGCCGGTTCGGGTCGTCCCAAGACGGCGCAGCAACGCGCGGTAGGCGTCGAGCGGATGCGCCGTCAGGTGGAATCCGATCGCGTCCGCCTCGTGTCCGAGCCGCTCGACCTCCGGCCAGTCCGGCAGGTCCGGCAGGCGGATGCCTTCCGCGGCACTCTCGTCGCCGAACAGTCCGATCTGGCCGCTCGCGGCCTGCTCGCTGTTGTTCTGCGCCCGCTTGAGCACCGTCTCGATGCTGGCGAACAGCCGCGCCCGGTTCGGCTCGAGACCGTCGAAGGCGCCGGCCCTGACCAGGTTCTCGAGCTGCATCCGGTTCAACGGACCCGGATCGACCCGCCGCGCGAAATCGCTCACGTCCCTGAACGGCCGGTCGCCGCGCGAGGCGCACAGTGCGTCCATCGCCGCCGACCCGACCCGCTTGACCGCCGCAAGCGCGTAGCGGATCGCCTCCCCCTCGCTGTCCGTCTCCACCCGGAAATCGGCGACCGAGCGGTTGATGTCGGGCGGCAGCAGCCGGATGCCCAATCGTCCGACCTCCTGGCGCAACGCCGCCAGCTTGTCGGTGTTGGCGATCGCGAGCGACATGCAGGCGGCCAGGAACGCCGTCGGGTGGTTCGCCTTCAGCCACGCCGTCTGATAGGAGACCAGCGCGTAGGCCGCGGCGTGGCTCTTGTTGAAGCCGTAATCGGCGAACTTCGCCATCAGGTCGAACACCTCGACCGCCTTGGCTTGCGTGATGCCGCGCGCAACCGCGCCGGAGGTGAAGATCTCGCGCTGCTGATCCATCTCGGCGCGTATCTTCTTGCCCATCGCGCGACGGAGCAGATCGGCCGCACCGAGGCTGTAGCCGGCCATCGTGACCGCGATCTGCATGACCTGTTCCTGATAGACCATGATCCCGTAGGTCTCTTCCAGGATCGCGTGGATCTCGGGATGCGGGGCCGCCCAGGCCGCGCCGTGCTTGCGCGCACAGTAGTCCGGAATGTTGGCCATCGGTCCCGGTCGGTACAGCGCCACCGCCGCCGTCAGGTCCTCCAGCCGATCGGGCCGCATCTGCCGGAGCACGTCGCGCATGCCCGCGCCCTCGAACTGGAACACGCCGCCGGTGTCGCCGCGCCCCAGCATGGCGTAGGTCCTGGCGTCATCGAGCGGGATAGCCGCCAGATCCACCTCCGTTCCCGCCCCGCGCAGGAAACCGATCGCACGTTCCAGGATCGTCAGGGTTGTCAGACCCAGGAAGTCGAACTTCACCAGGCCGGCCTGCTCGACATATTTCATGTTGAACTGGGTCACCAGCCCATCGGTCTTCGGATCCCGATACAGCGGCACCAGATCGGCCAGCGGCCGGTCGCCGATGACCACGCCGGCCGCGTGCGTGCTCGCATGCCGGTACAGGCCTTCGAGCTGCAGTGCGATCTCCAGCAACCGCCGCACGCCCTCGTCGGCGTCGCGCATCTGGCCCAGCCGATCCTCGCCCGCGATCGCCTGGGCCAGCGTCACCGGCCTGGCCGGATTGTTCGGGATCAGCTCGGCGACCTTGTTGACCAGCCCGAACGGCAGCTGCAGCACACGGCCGACGTCGCGCACCGCCGCGCGCGCCTGCAGCTTGCCGAAGGTGATGATCTGGGCGACCCGATCGCCGCCGTACTCCCGGCGGACATAGTCGATCACCTCGTCGCGCCGCTCCTGGCAGAAGTCGATGTCGAAGTCCGGCATCGAGATGCGATCGGGGTTGAGGAACCGCTCGAACAGCAGCCCGAAGCGCAGCGGGTCGATGTCGGTGATCGTCAGCGCCCAGGCCGCCACCGATCCCGCGCCCGAACCGCGGCCAGGTCCGACGGCGATGCCCTGCAACTTCGCCCACTGGATGAAGTCGGCGACGATCAGGAAGTAGCCCGAGAACCCCATCGCCTCGATCACGCCGAGCTCGTAGTCGAGCCGTTCCCGATAGGCGCGTCCCTCTTCGCCCGCCGTGGCGAGAC
Organism: uncultured Acetobacteraceae bacterium; assembly: GCA_964247395.1. Classification (GTDB taxonomy): domain Bacteria; phylum Pseudomonadota; class Alphaproteobacteria; order Acetobacterales; family Acetobacteraceae; genus CAXTPV01. The sequence continues at coordinate 6,617 of CAXTUK010000030.1, read as the reverse complement.
GGCGCTCGAGTCCGTCGACCGCCATCGCCCGCAATGTCTGCGCCTCGGTCTCGCCCGGGCTCACCTTCGGACAGATCGGCAGCAACGGCCGCCGCCCCTCCGACATCACCGCGCAGCTTCGTGCGATGGCCAGCGTGTTGTCGCAAGCCTCCGGCAGGTCGGCGAAGACCGTCCGCATTGCCGCGGCGTCCTTGAACCAGTGTTCCGGACTGACCCGGACCCGGTCCGCCTCCCCCAGCGTCCTGCCCTGGGCGATGCACAGCAGCGCATCATGCGCTTCGTGCATGTCGGCGCGCGGGAAGAAGCACTCGTTGGTCGCGGCCAGCGGCAACCCGAACGCGTCGGCGAGCGCGATCAGCCCCGGCTCGATCGCGACCTCGGCATCCGTCCCGTGCCGCTGCAGTTCGACCGCCATCCTCCCGGGGAACGCCTCGGCAAGCCTGGCCAGCAGCCGGCGCGCCTCGGTCTCCTGTCCGTCGCCCAGCAGCCGGCCGACCGGTCCGCGCGCCCCGCCGGTGAGAAGCATCAGACCGTCGCTTCGATCGCACAGCGCATCGAGCCCGACAGCCGGCGCCGCGGCATCGCGCTGCAGGAAACCCGCCGTCGAGAGCTGCTGCAGGTTCGCGAGCCCTGTCGCGTCGCGCGCCAGGACGACCAGCGGGTCCGATCCGGCGGCGGGGGCGGCCGAGTCGCGCGCCGGGCGCCGCCCCGCGCGCTGGCAGCCGGTGATCGGCTGCACGCCGGCCTTGGCGCAGGCATCCGAGAACTCGAGCGCCCCGAACAGATTGCCCGTATCGGTGATCGCGACCGCCGGCATCGACATCGACTTCGCGAGCGCCGCGAGTTCGCCCACGCGGATCGCCCCTTCGCTGAGCGAATAGGCGGAATGGACCCGCAGATGGACGAAATCGGCGTGGCTCACGCTACAGCGCGCCGCCCCGCCGGCCGACGGCGGCGCCCAGCCGCAGCCGCAGCGCGTTCAGCCGGATGAACCCCGCCGCATCGCGCTGATCGTAGGCGCCCTCGTCGTCCTCGAACGTGACCACGCGCGCGTCGTAGAGGCTGTTCGGACTTTCCCGCCCGATCACGGTCGCGTTGCCCTTGTAGAGCCGCAGCCGGACCCTTCCGCTCACGCTCGCCTGGCTCTCGTCGATCAGCGCCTGCAGCATCCGGCGCTCCGGGCTGAACCAGAACCCGTTATAGATCAGCGACGCGTAGCGAGGCATCAGGCTGTCCTTCAGATGCGCCGCCTCGCGGTCGAGCGTGATGCTCTCGATGCCCCTGTGCGCCGCCAGCAGGATCGTCCCGCCCGGCGTCTCGTAGATGCCGCGCGACTTCATCCCCACGAACCGGTTCTCGACCAGATCGAGCCGGCCGATGCCGTTGCGCCTGCCCAGTTCGTTAAGCCGCGTCAGGATGCTGGCGGGCGAGAGCTCCTCGCCGTCGATCCCGACCGCGTCGCCGCACCGGAACTCGATCGACACGGTCTGCGCCGCGTCCGGCGCCGCTTCGGGACTGATCGTCCGCTGAAAGACCATCTCGTCGGGTTCTCCGGCCGGGTCTTCCAGCAGCTTGCCCTCGGAAGACGAGTGCAGCAGGTTCGCGTCCACGCTGAACGGCGCCTCGCCGCGCTTGTCGCGCGCGATCGGAATCTGGTTGGCCTCCGCGAACTCCAGCAATTTGGTCCGGCTCGTCAGATCCCATTCCCGCCAAGGGGCTATCACGGTCACGTCCGGCCTCAGCGCGTAGTAGGCGAGCTCGAAGCGCACCTGGTCGTTGCCCTTGCCGGTCGCGCCATGCGCCACCGCGTCCGCGTCCACCATCTCGGCGATCTCGATCTGCCGCTGCGCGATCAGCGGACGCGCGATCGCCGTCCCGAGCAGGTACTGTCCCTCATAGAGGGCGTTCGCCCGGAACATCGGAAAGACGAAATCGCGCACGAACGCCTCGCGGAGGTCCTCGACGAACACCTCGCGCACCCCGAGCAGCTCCGCCTTGCGTCGCGCCGGCTCCAGCTCCTCGCCCTGTCCGAGATCGGCGGTGAACGTCACCACCTCGCAGCCACGCTCGGTCTGCAGCCAGCGCAGGATCACGCTGGTATCGAGCCCACCCGAATAGGCGAGAACGACCTTGCGCACCGGACGAATGCTCATGCCTCGATCCGCCGAGCGCTCTCGGTCCGCAGCTGGCCGCATGCCGCCAGGATGTCGCGCCCGCGCGGCGTCCGCACCGGCGAGGCGAACCCCGCGTCCATCACGATGCGCGAGAAGGCCTCCAGGCGCGCCGGCGTGCTCGGCTGGTAGGCGCTGCCCGGCCAGGGATTGAACGGGATCAGGTTCACCTTCGCTGGAATCCCGGCGATCAGCCTGACCAGGGCGCGCGCTTCCGCGTCGCTGTCGTTCACGCCGCGGAGCATGACATACTCGAACGTGATCCGGCGCGCGTTCGAGGCCGAAGGATAGCGTCGGCAGGCCGCGATCAGATCCTCGATCGGGTATTTGCGATTGAGCGGCACCAGTTCGTCCCGCAGCTCGTCGGTCACCGCGTGCAGCGAGATCGCCAGGTTGACGCCCAGTTCCACGCCGCAGCGGTCCATCAGCGGCACGACGCCCGACGTCGACAACGTGATTCGCCGACGAGACAGCGCGATCCCCTCGCCGTCGGTCGCGATCCGCACCGCGGTCGCCACGTTCTCGTAGTTGTAGAGCGGCTCGCCCATCCCCATCAGCACGATCGTCGACAACAGTCTAGACGTCTCGCCCTTGGGCTTCGGCGACGGCCATTCGCCATAGGCGTCCCGGGCCGCCATGAACTGCCCCACGATCTCGCCAGGGCCCAGGTTGCGCAGCAGGCGCTGGGTTCCCGTGTGGCAGAACCGGCACGACAACGTGCACCCAACCTGGCTTGAGATGCAGACGGCGCCACGGTCTTCCCGCCGGTCCGGGATATAGACCGTCTCGGCCTCGTTGCCGTCCCGGAACCGGAACAGGAATTTCCGCGTCCCGTCCTCGCTCGTCCGCACGAGCGAGGCGGCCGGCCGGCCGATCACGAACAGTTCCTCCAACCGCTCCTGCAAGGGCCGCGCGATCGAGCTCATCCGGTCGAACGACGTGACCCCCTGGTGATAGATCCAGTGCCAGATCTGCTTGGCCCGGAACGGCCTCTCGCCGATCCGTTCCATCTCGGCCGCGAATTCCGCACGGGACAGTCCGACCATTTCACGCCGACCGTCCGGCAGCACCGGCTCCGGCGGCGCATGCAACGCCGCCTTGGCGAGGATCCGCGACGCCTCGTCCGTCGTGAGGCCGGCCGGCAGACCGGTATCGACCCGTTCAAGCCCACCGTGCTCAGCCATGAAGCGGGCAAGCCCTGGCGATCGCAGCGTGCGCGTCACCGAAGCCGCGCAGGCTGAACACGTCAGTGACCGACCGCCCGCGCGGCGTCGGCGATCGCGCCGTCGCGGTTCCGACGACGTCGAACGCGCGCACCGCCTGCGGTCCGGAACGGGCGAAGGCCGAACGCTGCGCCGTGTAGAACGCCATCCGTGCTGCTCCTGCCGTGACATCGACCTGGCTGCCGGGCGGGTAGACGAAACCCGCGCTCAGCGCCACCGCATCCCGCGGGGCGCCGGGACGCTCGGTGACGGTCAGCACCACGTCGCCGCGACCCGGCAGGCGGATGCTCGAGGACGCGGTGCGGGTATAGGCGTAGCAGACCACCGAGCCGGCGGCGTGGTGGGTTGCCGCCCGCCAATCGCCCCAGCGCCCGATCAGCGTAGGATGGGAGACAGGACGGAGCGTCCGGCCCGGATGACCGGACGATCCGCGCAGCGGCGTTTTCGTCGACGCGATCCCGCTGGTGCCGAGCAAGATTAGGCCGAACGCGACGGCGATCCACAGAAAGCGTTGCATGGCGGACACATACGGAATGCCCGGTCCGACAACAACCGCGAACGGTGCGCCTCACGTTCAAGAGAGCCGACGGTTTGGATGGCCAGTCGCCTTGTGCAGGAAGAGCCTGCCTCTCTTTATATAGTGATGGATCAGATGCCGGACATCGTCACCCCAGATGACTTCATCGATCTGATCGGCCGACAATCATGGCAGGCGCGCATCGACGCGATCGTGCGGGCACAGCCGTTGCCCGGCAAGTCCAGTCATTGCGCACGCGATGCGGTTCGCCGCCATGCCATAGAGATCGCCATCGAGCGGCATCGGCGCCCGTCGGCGAAGCCCGACGTCTGCGGCCGCCGCATCGCGCATCTCGCCGCCGAGGCGGTTCGCCTGCATCGATCCCTGACAGCCGCCGGGCGCCACCGGTTCGAGGCGCGCCTCGAGCACGCCATGCTCGACGGCCAGTCGCTCACGCCGCTGTTCCATCTTCTCCGCACGGCGTGGCTGCACCGGCATCGCGGGTTCGAGGTGTCGTTTGCCGGACTGGTGAACGACCTGCCATGCGATCTCGTCATCAGCCGCAATGCCGTTGAAGCCGAGGTCAGCTGCAGCGTGGTTTCGGCCGAGACCGGCCGCGACGTGCATCGTGGCGCCTGGTTCAAGCTCGCCGATCAGATCGACCCCGACCTGCAGACCTGGCTCGCCGCCCATCCCGGTCGCTACCTGCTCAAGATGACGCTCCCGCAGGGTCTGCGCACCACCGACGCAACGCCGGGATCGAAGTGCGATCTCGCGGGCCTGCATGACCGGATCAAGCACTTGCTCGCCGAGCGGCGCCGCTCCGACCACGATGCGGCGGCGGTGATCCGCCTGGACCCTTTAATCCTGGCGGGTGCCCAAGCGGAGGAACTCGGCATCGTGTCCCGCCTGCGCTCGGAATTCGGTCCCGACACCCACCTTGCCGTCACGGTCGCCGGTGGTGGCATCTTCGCCATGGCCGCGCACGCCGGGAGAGCGAGCGATGTACCCGCCGCCGTCAGGCGTCACATGTCCGCCCTGGCGCCGACGCGACTGACCGGCCGCCGACCCGGCATTCTCGCGATCTTCGTCGATGATACCGAGCTCGCCGAATGGCGGCGCCTGTCGCGCGACATGAGCCTGGAAGCCGAAGCCCGACAGTTCCTCACGTCCGTGGAGGCGCGCCACGTCGTGTCGGTGGCCTGCACCTCACGGCATGAATTGTTCGACCACGGCCGCGAGGATGCCGAGTTCCGCTATCGCAATCCCGGCCACAAGGCGTGCAAGCTCGAGGCGCTGGCGCCGTCGATCCTGTCCTCGAACTGAAATTGTCGAGAGACAATGGCTTTGGTCTCAATGCGGCCACGATTTCGCGTTCATCATCCTTCATGCGCGAGGGCGGACGGAGAAGTCTGATGGACGATCAGGATTACGCAGCGAAGCTAGACGAGCTGGACCACCTTCTCAATGACTGGGACGCGCCGATGGAACCGGCCCGGGTGTGGACCTTGCTGGCCGAAGTGTCGCTCCACGATCACGTCACCCCCGTCGCGCCGCCAGCAGGAACTCCCGGTTCCCCTCAGGCCCGGTGATCGGGCTGGGCTCGACGCCCAGCACGGACCATCCCGGCAGTCCTGACCACCATCCGGCGATGTCGTCGCAGACCCGTCGGTGAATGGCCGGGTCACGCACGACACCCTTAGCCCCGACACTCGTCGGTCCCGCCTCGAACTGCGGCTTGATCAACGCCACCGCGAATGCTCCCGCGGTGCACTGTGCCATCGGCGCCGGCATGATCGTCCGCAACCCGATGAAGCTCGCGTCGCACACTAGGGCGCCGCAACGGCCCGCATCCTCGCCCAGGACAGTATCGTCGAGATGCCGGGCATTCACTCGCTCATGCACGACCACGCGCGGATCGGAGCGAATCCTCCAGGCCAGCTGGCCATGGCCGACATCGACCGCGTGGACGCGCGCTGCACCACGCGCCAGCAACACGTCGGTGAAACCACCGGTGGACGCGCCGATGTCGAGGCCGATTACCCCGTCGGGCGACAGCCGGAAATGTGACAGGGCGTGGTCAAGCTTCAGGCCCCCGCGCGACACCCAGGGGTGATCGTGGCCGCGCAACGTGAGCGGCGCGTCGGCGGCGAGCAGGTCGCCTGCCTTGGCCATGCGCCGGTCGCCGCTCCAGGCGAGCCCGGCCAGGATCAGCGCAGCGGCGCGAGCGCGGCTGTCCGCCAGACCGCGCTCGACGAGCAGTTGATCGACGCGCCGTTTGCCGGCACGGCCGCTCAGGCGCTGGCTCCCTTCGCCTCGCTCCCGAGCGCGCCGATGGCGGCGGCGGCGATGTGCGCGGACGAGAGGCCGGCGTCCTTGATCTGGCTGGCATAGGTGTCGTGCTCGATGAAGCGGTCGGGCAGGGTGAGCGGCCTGATGCGCACCTGGTCGAGCAGTCCCTCGGTCGCCAGCAGATGCATCACCGCCGCCCCGAAGCCGCCGGCCGCCCCCTCCTCGACGGTGACGATCACCGCATGCTGCCGGGCCAGTCGCATCACCAGCTCCCGGTCGAGCGGCTTGGCGAAGCGCGCGTCGGCCACCGTCGCGGCAAACCCCCGCGCGGCGAGTTCGTCGGCCGCCGCCAGCGCGTCGGTCAGCCGCGTGCCGAGCGACATGATCGCGAGCGGGCAGCGGGCGCCGGCCTGC
>CAXTUK010000029.1:624-14910 GCA_964247395.1 uncultured Acetobacteraceae bacterium | reverse complement strand
CCGATCCGGCCGTCGGCAAGCTCGCTGCTTACGACGACGATGCGCATCTCCGAGAGGATGCCGTGCCAGGCCGTGCCGGACCGCACGCCCGAGAGACGGCCTGCCGAATAGCTGGCGATCGCGGCCGGACGCCAGAACCACTCCTCAAGGAAATGATCGGTCAGGTTCTTCAGCCCGGGCTGGACGCCCCAGTTGTACTCGCCCGTGACGAACACGAAGGCGTCGGCGGTGCGGATCTTCCGGGCCAGGGCCTCCAGCTCCGGCGGCGCGTCGCCCTCGGGATATTCCTTGTACATGCGGTCCAGCATCGGCAGGTTCACCGCCTTGGCGTCCACCAGCTCGGGGTTGGTGCCTCGCGCGGTGAAGGCCCGTACGAGATAGTCGGCCAGTCGGATGCCCTGCCGGTCCCGGCGATAAGAGCCGTAGAAGATCAGGATCTTGTCGCTCATCGCCGACGCCTCGTCGTCGCGGTGAATGGGCGGGATGGGGCCTGGAGCCAGTCGGTCCCACGCACCGGCATCTCGGCTGTTGATGAAGGCGAGCAGGTCGGCGCCGATCTGCTCGGCGTGGGTGGTGGGCGTGCCGCGCAGACAGCCATAGAGGATCTCCGTGCCGTCCCTAGTGTTGATTGTGGGCCAAGCCGCCGGACTAGACCAGCGCCCTGTGCTGGGCGAGTTGGCTTACGGCCCTTGCGAGGGCAGGTGCTGGCGGACCATCTGGCAAGATCGCACGCCAGCCCGCCCTGGACTTCCGCTCAGGGGGCTGGTCGCCAACGCAGCGCTGCCCCTGTCCGTCGAGCGCCGTGGCACTCAGGAGCGCGCGGGACTAACCGCCGGCTTCAAGTCATCCTCGGCCCACCGTCGGAACGTCGTCGGCCCGGTGCCGGCAGACGAGCGCGCCGCCACGTTGTCCATCCCCTCGTTCTTTGCGCGCATCATTTCGACGTATCCGTGGGCGAACGCCTCGCTCATCCCGCGCTCCATCAACTGCGCCTTGAAGCCGTCGAAGGGGACCTGCTGGTAGCGCACCTCGTGGCCGACGACTTCCGAAACGATGGCGGCGATCTCGTTGAACGAGAGGTCCTGCGGGCCGAGCAGCGGCACGTCCTCCTGGCTCGTCCAGGAGCGATCCTGCAGCAGCCGAGCCGCGGCCGCGCCCATGTCGCGCGTGGCGGTGTGCGGCACCGTCTTGTCCGGATCGAGCGGCCCGAACATCCGGCCTTGCTTGATCGCTTCGATCTGCTGCAGCGCATTCTCCATGAAACCGGGCATGGCGAGACCGCGCACCGCGGCGCCGGTCCCGTTCAAGAGGTCGACCATGCGGATCGACGCGGTGACCAGCCCGGCCCGATCCTGCCACTCGGTGCCGCGCCCGAGCGCGGTGACCACGACGACACGTGGGACGCCGTGACGGCGGATCACTTCAGCCGCCGGGCGGGTGAAGTTGGTGTAGGTGTCGTCGAGCGTCTCGGAGGGGTTGGGCGGCGCGACCCAGAACACGGCCTCAGCGCCGTTGAAGGCGCGGTCGACCACCGCGGCGTCGCCGTGCGAACCCTCGACGATCTCGACCCGATCGCGAACAGCCGGCGGCAGCTTGGCCGGATCGCGCACGATGACGCGCACGGCCTCGTCGGCGTCGAGCAGGTGCTGGACGACGTGGTGACCGATATTGCCGGTGGGCGTGGTGACGATGATCATTGAGCCTCCTCGTTGGTCTGGCTTGTCCGGCTATGCGCGCCTGCAAGGTGGCAATCGCTCAATGGGCGGCCGGACGCAGCCGGTCGTAATTTCGGCGAAAGAGCGCTACGGCGCCATCGACGCCCAAGCGGCTGGTGTTGGCCATCGTCCACCCTCTCGCCCACGGGAACGGTTTCCCGAGCCCTTCGGCGATCAGCTCCGCACCAAGTTCGGGGGTCGTCGCGAGGTGGATCGAGCCATCGAGATGGATGTGGCCGAGTTCTTCCGGCCCGACATAGAAGTCGATGCCGTCGACGCGGCTCCGGTCATTGAGATGCCAGTGTGTTGTGGCCTCGACCTCAGGCCAGGCGGCGATGGCGTCGGCCACCTCTTGGACCGCTCCGCCAAGCACTGGCGGCGGCGCAAGCGGACCCTTCGCCTCGCGCGGCAGGGTGGAGAGCACCTGATCATCCATCGTAGCTTCCTTTCAAGGCGAGGCAGCGGGCGTGCCGGCCTGAGTCGTGCACGCGTCGACATTTCACCAACGGTAACCGGCCATCTGACCGGCATGGCCGTCGTGGAAGAAACCGCCCGTCGGCCCCAGCGGACCCAGCGTCGCGAGCCCCACGGCGATCGTGGCGGCCTCCTCGACGGTGCGCGTGCCGCTGTAGCCGTTGAGGTCGGTGGCGGTGTAGCCGGGATCGGCCGCGTTGACCTTGATCCCGTCTGTGAGCAGCGCCTTGGCGAGCTTGACGGTGAGCATATTGAGTGCGGCCTTCGACGCGCTGTAGCCGGCGGCGTCGACGCTCCAGATCAGGCTTGCCATGTCGGTGGTGTCGGAGATCGAGCCCAGGCCGCTGCTCATCATCACGATGCGCGCAGCGGCCGACCTGCGCAGGAGCGGCAGCAACGCCTGCGTGACCCGGAGCGGCCCGATCGTGTTGACCTCGAGCATCGAACGCACGTCGTCGATCGCCTCCTCGGTCACCCCGGGAGGCGGGCTTCCGACGCTGATGCCGGCATTGTTGACGAGCACGTCCAGCACCCCCGCCTCTTCTTCCAGTCGCGCGGCAGCCTGCGCCACGCTGTCGCCGTCGGTGACGTCGAGCGTGATCGCCCGAGCGTCCACGCCGGCCTCGCGCAACTTGGTCGCCGCGGCTTCGCCGCGATCGGGATCGCGGCAGCCGAGCCAGACAGCGAACTCGCGCTCTCCCAGCTGGCGGGCGATGGACAGGCCGATGCCTTTGTTGGCTCCGGTTACGAGCGCGATGATCTTGCTTGGCATGGTCACCTCCACGACCATCATGTCGGCACGACGAGTGGCGTTCGCATTCCCGATGCTGCCTGACACTTGCCTGATCCTGCCAAAGGCGCCAATCCGGACCAGGGCGACGAGGGGCGGGACATGAGTGAGCTCGAAGCCACGGTGGCGGAACTGGCGGTGCTCGCCGCCGAACATGGCGGCTCGCCCTCTGCGCCGCCATCCGCCGTCCCGGGCCTGATGATCCGCTGCAGCCCCGAGCCGACAGCGCCCGTTCCGGCGCTGTTCGAGCCCGTCTTCTACGTTGTGCTGCAAGGAGCGAAGCGCCTGACATTCGCTGGCCGGACGCACGATTTCGCGGCCGGAACCTGCGCCGTGGCGACGGTCGGCCTGCCCTTCGTCAGCCAGGTCATCGAGGCTTCTCCAACCCGACCCTATGTCGGAGCGGAGCTGAGGCTCGATCCCAGCGTCATCGCCGACCTGCTGCTGAACTTGCCGGATGTCGCCACGCGCGAGCCGCCGAGCTTCGCCGCGGCTCCGGCGGACGCGACGGTGCTGGAACCGTTCGGCCGTCTGCTGCGCCTGCTGGCGACGCGGATCGACGCGTCCGTGCTCGCCGGGCCCTTCCAGCGCGAGCTTTGCTACCGGCTGCTTCAGGGAAAGCTTGGCGACACTCTCCGCCTGGTCGGACGGCGCGGCTCGCGTTTCGCCCAGGTGCGGACAGCGGCGGACTGGATCGGCGCCAACGCGGACAAGCCGCTCAGCGTCGGGCGTCTCGCCGCCGAGACCGGAATGAGCACGACGTCGCTCCACCGGCATTTCAAGGCCGTGACCGGCTGCAGCCCGCTCGCCTACCAACGCTACCTGCGACTGCTCGAAGCGCGCCGGCTTCTCCTGTCCGGCACCGCAGCCGTCACCACCACCGCCTTCACCGTCGGCTATGCGAGTCCGTCCCAGTTCAGCCGCGAGTACAAGCGCATGTTCGGCGAATGCCCGATGCGGGACGTCAAGCCCCGAGAGCCGCACAGTTCGAAGGACGATCTCAGGTGAACGACGACACCTTGCGCCACAGATCGATCCCGCCGTCCGTCGCATGCTGGTCGATCTCGGCCAGCTCCTCGGGCGAGAACGACAGGCCGCGCAACGCGTCGAGCGAGTCGTCGAGCTGCTCGACGTTGCGCGCGCCGATCAACGCCGACGTGACCCGCTCGTCGCGCAGCGTCCAGGCGATCGCCATCTGCGCCAGTGTCTGGCCGCGCCGTCGTGCCACGTCGCCCAGCGCGCGGACGCGGGCGATGTTCTCCTCGCTGAGCAGCTTCCGGTCGAACGAACTGCCCCGTGTGGCGCGTGCGTCGGCGGGGACGCCGCCGAGATATTTCTCGGTCAGCATGCCCTGGGCCAGGGGCGAGAAGGCGATGCAGCCCATCCCGAGTTCCGCGAGCGTGTCGAGCAGCCGCTCCTCGATCCAGCGATTGAGCATCGAGTAGGAGGGCTGATGGATGAGGAGGCGGATGCCCTCGGCGGCCAGCAGCGCGTGAGCCCGCCGCGTCAGTTCCGGCGAGTATGAGGAGATGCCGACATAGAGCGCCTTTCCCTGTCGCACGATCTGCGCCAGCGCGCCCATCGTCTCCTCGATCGGCGTGTCGGGCGTCGGCCGGTGCGAATAGAAGATGTCGACGTAGTCGAGCCCCATGCGACCGAGGCTCTGGTCGAGCGAAGCGACGAGATACTTGCGCGATCCGCCGACGCCATAGGGTCCCGGCCACATGTCCCAGCCGGCCTTCGACGAGATGACGAGTTCGTCGCGGTAGGGCCGCAGGTCCTTGGCGAGCATGATGCCGAAATTCTCCTCGGCCGAGCCGTAGGGCGGTCCGTAATTGTTCGCCAGATCGAAATGCGTCACCCCTCGATCGAATGCCCGGCGCACCACCGCGCGTCCGGTTTCGAAGACGTCGCTGCCGCCGAAATTATGCCAGAGCCCCAGCGAGATCGGCGGCAGATCCAGGCCCGACAGACCGCAGCGTCGGAACGAGCCCGTGTAGCGGTCGGGATGGGGACGATAGGTCACGAGGTATGCTCCCGCTGCTTGGGTGAAAAGATCTGGCTTGCGACCGGCGCGTGGTTGAGCAGCCCGACGAGCACGGTCCCGCCGATCGTGTTGCCGAGCAAGGTCGGCAGGAAGAATTTCACGACGTAGTCGTGAATCGTCGCCTGGCCCGACGCGACGCCGAACACGGCCTCCGTCGAGCCCGCGACGATGTGGTTGAAACCGGAGACCGCCACCGTGTAGGTCAGCACCAGCACGATGAGCGTGCGCGCGCTTCCCGCCCCGGGCAGCAGCCATACCATCAGGCCGATCAGCCAGCCAGCCGCTGCCGCCTCGAGCGTCGTCGTCCAGAACGCCTGATCCATCGTGTGGGCGGCGAGCGATCGCATCGCCGTCACCGTCTCCGGTCGAAAGATGTCGGCGCGCGCCGACACGACGCCGAACACCACGGTGCCGGCCAGGTTCGCTACCAGCACGATGGACCAGACCCGCAGCGTTCCGAGCAGGGACCTCCAATCCCGGCGCGTCAGCGTCGGGATCAGCGCGGTCAGCGTGGTCTCGGTGAAGAGTTGCTGCTGGCCCAGGATCACGATCAGGAAGCCCAGCGAGTAGCCGAAGCTCGACACCAGACCCTGCCAGGGCGCCCGCGGGAGCGCCGCCTGCAATTCCGCCATCAGCATGAACGAGAAACCGATCGAGCCGCCGGCCGCCAACCCTGACCAGGCCAGGCCGCTGAAGGGGCGCTCCAGTTCGGTCTCGCCCTGTTCGCGGACGATCTCGTGAATGACGAGAGGGCCGAGAGCCGATGCCTCCGCCGCCTGCCGCTGCTCGCGTGCGTCCAGATGAGGGGAGTCCTCGCCAGCCTCGCTCAACGCTCATCCTCCGGCTGGTCCCCAGGCGATCCCAACGCTAAGACCGCCTCCGCGTTGATGGGATCGGGATCATGAGCGACATCTCGGGCACGCGCGTGATCGATGGCAAGGCGGCGGCGGCGCGGATCGTGGCCGACGTCGCCGACGGCGTCGCCGCCTTGAAGGCCGCGCGCGGCATCGTGCCGGGACTGGCGGTCGTCCGGGTGGGCGACGATCCGGCCAGCGCCGTCTATGTGCGCAACAAGCTCCGCCAGACCGGGTCCGCCGGCATGCGCTCGTTCGAGCATGCGCTGCCGACGGATACCGCCGAGGGTGCGATGCTCGCCCTGGTCGCGCGGCTCAACGACGACCCCGCGGTGCACGGCATCCTGGTCCAGCTGCCATTGCCGGCGCACATCACGCCGGCGCGGATCCTCGAGGCGGTCCGCCCGGACAAGGACGTCGACGGTTTTCACGTCGTCAACGCCGGCCGGCTGTGGAGCGGCCTCGATGGGCCGGTTCCCTGCACGCCAATGGGCTGCCTGCTGCTGCTGCGCCAGATCCAAGGGTCATCGGCCGGTTCGCACGCGGTGGTGCTCGGCCGGTCCAACATCGTTGGAAAGCCCATGGCCGCCCTGCTGCTGAGGGAGGACTGCACGGTGACGACGGCGCACTCACGAACTCGTGACATCGCCGGGTGCGTGCGCGAGGCCGACATTCTCGTCGCCGCGGTCGGACGGCCGGAACTGGTGCGTGGCGACTGGCTCAAGCCTGGCGTGATCGTGTTCGACGTGGGGATCAACCGCGTCGAGCGCGACGGCAGGACGAGGCTGGTCGGCGACGTCGCGTTCGACGAGGCGATCGGGATCGCGAGCGCGATCACGCCGGTTCCCGGCGGCGTGGGGCCGATGACGGTCGCCTGCCTGCTGCGCAACACGCTGGATGCGGCGATCCGCCACCCCGCGGCCGCCTGAGGCTCGGGCCACCCAAGGCTCGGGCGGCTTGAGCTTGGGGCCGCTTTCATTGTAGTGGGGCACCGCATCAGTAGTGGCGGAGATAGGCTTAGGTGCCGTCCGTCCCTCGGGTGTATCGAGACAGCGAGCGCACCGGTGCAGAAGAGGGATCGATGCCTGACGCGTCCAACCTGCCCATTCTCGCGAGTCAATCCGTCTATCGCGGATACTTCGATCGTTTCGAGAGTGGTCACGCTCGCGGTTGGGTGATGGACGTGGCCGTCCCCGACGAGCCGGTCGAGCTTCTCGTGCTCATCGATGGCGAGGAAGTGACGCGGATCACCGCGGACGACAGCCGCGAGGACGTGCGCGCCATCCTGCAGCATCCGACCGGCCGTGTCGGGTTTTCCTTCGACGTGCCCGACACCTATCTCGACGGCGTTTCGCACCGGATCAGCTTCATGCTGCCGGACGGCACGTTGATCGCGCATATCGGCGAAGGCGGCGTCGCGGACCTGCTCGACGCGCATGATTTCAGCGGCTACCCGACGGTCACCATCCAGGGCAACGTGGACGACTACTCGCGCGGCGCCTTGCGCGGGTGGGTGCTCCGCAGGGTCGGCCGCCAGGACACGGGAACCGGGGGTTGCCACCTCATGGTGACCTGCAACGGCGTCCGGATCGGCCAGACGGTCGCCGACCGTTTCCGGCTCGACGTCGCGTCCGCGCTTGGCTGCGACGCCAATTGCGGGTTCGAGTTCCGGGTCCCGACACAGTATCGGAGGTCCTATCCTCAGACATTCCGCTTCTTCGTGATCCCGGATCAGGTCGAGCTCGACAACAGTCCCTTCCTGACCAGCGTCGTCGACGACTACCTCGAAGGCCGCCTGCTCGACATCAGTGTCCGGATGGACACGCTGCATCGCGACCTGCTCCGTGACCTGACGCTGCTGCGCAAGGACGTGAGCGCCATCGTTCCGCAGGCCGGCTTCAACATCGACGACTACGACCGTTGGGCGCGGCAATACTACAATCACCTTCGTGCCCGCACCGCCGCGATCCGGCACAAGGAGCGTGCCGACGGGGCGCCCGAAGAGCTCCTGCTGTCGGTCCTGCTGCCTACCTACAAGCCGTTGATGTCCGACTTCGTCGCAGCCGTCGAGAGCGTGGTCTATCAGACATACCAGAACTGGGAACTCATCATCGTCGATGACGGCGGCAAGGCGCCCGAAATCTCCAGACGGATGGACGCCTTCGCCGAGCAGGACAGCCGCATCCGCTGCATCCGGCGGCAGAGGAATGTCGGCATCTCCAAGGCGACCAACATCGCCATCGAGGCCGCACGCGGCGCCTGGATCGTGTTCTTCGACCATGACGACGTGCTGGTCGACGTGGCGCTCGAGGTCATGCTGCGCACGGCGCGCGAGACCGGCGCGCTGATGCTCTACTCGGACGAGGACAAGGTCGACAGCGCCGGCTATTTCATGGAGCCGAACTTCAAGCCCGACTGGAACTACCGATACATGCTCGGCAACAATTACGTTTGCCACTTGCTGGTGGTCAGCACGCCGGTGATCCGCAAGGTCGGCGGTCTGCGCAGCGACTACGACGGCGCGCAGGATCATGACTACATCCTACGCATCTCGGAGACGATCGCGCACGACAGGATCCACCACGTGGCGGAAATGCTGTATCACTGGCGCAAGACGCCGAACTCCACCGCCTCCGACATCTCCAACAAGGGCTACGCCGTTCAGGCCGGCGTGAACGCCGTCAGCGACCATCTGACGCGGATGGGTCGCGAGGCCAAGGTCGCGTCGATCAACAATCTCACGATCTACGGCGTCGAATTCAAGTCGATCGGACATCCTTCGGTCGCGATCGTCATTCCCTACAAGGACGAGATCGACACCACCCGGAACTGTCTCGACACGATCCTCGAGACCACCGCCTACGACAATTGCGAGATCATCCTGGTCGACAACTGGTCGACGACGCACGAAGCCCGGGATTTCCGTGACGACGTGGCGGCGATGCCGCGCGTTCGCGTCATGCTGGTCGAGGAGGAATTCAACTATTCGCGCCTGAACAACCTGGCGGTCGCCAGTACCGATGCCGAATTCATCGTCTTCATGAACAACGATGTCTTCGTCTCCGAACCGAACTGGCTCGAACGCATGCTTGGCGAGCTGGCCGATCCATCGGTCGCGATCGCCGGCGCCAAGCTGCTCTACCCCAACGGGGGCGTCCAGCACGCGGGCGTGCTGGTCGGCGTGCACGGCGTTGCGGCCCACATGCACGCCGGCATTCCCGCCGACGATTACGGGTTCATCGGGCGCGCACGGCTCAGCCAGGAATTCACCGCTGTCACCGCGGCGATGATGCTGGTCAGGCGCAAGGTCTTCGACGAGGTGGGCGGCTTCGACGAGGTCAGGCTCAAGGTCGCCTACAACGACGTCGATCTGTGTCTCAAGGTCCGGGATGCCGGCTACAAGATCGTTTGGAATGCTGAGACGATCGCCGAGCATCACGAGAGCCTCAGCCGCGGCAGCGACATGCGACCCGAGCAGGAATCTCGTTTCTTCACCGAGCAGCAGGTCATGTTCGAACGGTGGCGCGACCACCCGATCTTCCGCAACGATCCGGTCTACAGTCCCTGGCTGACCCGCAACGACAGGCCGTTCTTCGACCTCGCCGACCCGTCGGGCACGCTGCCCGGCGCTGCCGCCGAGTGAGACGGCGCCGCCTGCTCGCGTCGGCGCCTCCCCTGCTGCTCGGGGCCTGCGTCGCCGGACAGGCGACCCTGTCGCCGCCCGAGCGGGCCGCCGTCGACAGGGTGCAGGCCTGGCTCGACAACCTCCATGGGCTGCGCGCCCGTTTCCTGCAGACCTGGCCGGACAATGCCGTCAGCGAAGGAACCGCCTTGTTCGACCCGCCCGGTCGCCTGCGCCTCGACTACGCTCCGAACGACCGGATGGTGCTCGTCGCCAACGACGGACGCATCGTGGTGAGCGACGCCGCCACCGGCAGCGTCACCCGCAGTCCGGCGCACGCGAGCGCGCTGGGTCTGCTTCTCGACGGCCGCATCGATCTCCTGGGTGGAGGGATCCGCGTCACCAGCGTCCAGCAGGTTCCCGGCCGCCTCCAGCTGACGCTGGTTCGCGCCGCCAATCCCGGTGCCGGACAGTTGACGCTCGTCTTCGACGACACGCCATCGGGCGGTCTCGCGCTGAGCAGCCTGCAGGCGCTCGATGCCGAAGGGCACCGAACCGGCCTGCGCCTGTTCGATCAGACGACAGGGTCCGCCATCCCGGCAAACGCCTTCACGCTGCCGGGCTAGATCAGGGAACTGCCCGCTCGAAGACCTCCGTCCAGCAGCGCCGAAGCGCCGCGTCGACGGCGTCCATCGTCGCGTCCACGCCGAGCGCCGCGAGGCTGGTCACGCCGTGCGCCGCGATGCCGCACGGAATGATGCGGCAGAACTGCGTCAGGTCGGGCGCGACGTTGAGCGCGACCCCGTGCCAGCTGACCCAGCGGCTGACGCGAACGCCGAGGGCGGCGATCTTGTTCTCGCCTCCCGTCGCAGGGTCGACCACCCAGATGCCGACCCGTCCGTCGCGAACTTCCCCTTGCACGCCGAACGTCGCCAGCGTCGCGATCAGCCAGGCCTCCAGCCCGCGCACATAGGCGCGCACGTCGCGGTCGGGAACCGTTCCATGGCGGCGCTTGAGGTCGAGCATCACGTAGCCGACGCGCTGGCCCGGACCGTGGTAGGTCCACTGCCCGCCCCGGCCGACATGGCGGACCGGCAGCCCGGCAGGGTCGATCAGGTCGGCGTCCCGGGCCGAGGTGCCGGCGGTGAGCACACCGGGATGCTCGAGGAGCCAGACCAGCTCGTCGTCCTCGCCCGCATCGATCGTCGCAACCCGGCGCTCCATCGCGCCCAGCGCCTCGGCATACGGGGTCAAACCGGGCGAGATCCGCCAGGCGGCGCGGCTCATTGTGTCGGTCAATGGCATCGGATAGAACCCCCGGCGCGTCCCACGGTGCGGTCGTGGCGGAATGGTAGACGCGCAAGCTTGAGGTGCTTGTGGGGGAAACCCTGTGGAAGTTCGAGTCTTCTCGACCGCACCAATCGATCCGCCGTTGCGCGGCTCCCGGCGCCAGATGATGGTTCGCCAGCAGATGGGCGAACGCTGAGATGGCGATGGACGAGGATTTCAGACGGGCGGCGCTCGACTACCATCGGCTGCCGACCCCCGGAAAGCTCACCATCACGCCGACCAAGCGCATGGCGACGCAGCGCGACTTGGCGCTGGCCTACTCGCCCGGGGTCGCCGCAGCCTGCGAGGAGATCAGGGCCGACCCGCGCAAGGCGCGTGACTACACGACCCGCGGCAACCTGGTCGGCGTCATCTCCAACGGCACGGCGGTGCTCGGGCTCGGCAACATCGGAGCGCTCGCCGGCAAGCCGGTGATGGAGGGCAAGGCGGTCCTGTTCAAGAAGTTCGCCGACGTCGACGTCTTCGACATCGAGATCGACGAGCAGGATCCCGCCCGCTTCATCGAGGTGGTGGCGGCGCTCGAGCCGACGTTCGGCGCGATCAATCTCGAGGATATCAAGGCGCCGGAATGTTTCGTCGTCGAGCAGGCGCTGCGACGCCGGATGCGCATTCCGGTCTTCCACGACGACCAGCACGGCACGGCGATCGTGTGTGCGGCCGCGGTGCGCAACGGGCTCGAGCTGCAAGGCAAGTCCCTCTCCGACGTGAGGCTGGTGACGTCCGGGGCCGGGGCCGCCGCGATCGCCTGTGTCGATCTGCTGATCGAAATGGGGCTTCGCGTCGAGAACGTCACGCTGACCGACATCAAGGGCGTGGTCCATGCGGGTCGCGACCCGGACATGGCGCCGAACATGGCGCGCTACGCCCGGCAGACGAAGGCCCGCGCGCTGCCCGACGTGCTGGACGGGGCGGACATCTTCCTCGGATTGTCGGCGCCCGGCGTGCTGAAGCCGGAATGGCTGCCGCGCCTCGCCGACAAGCCGATCATCCTGGCGCTGGCCAACCCGGAGCCGGAGATCACGCCGGATCTGGTGCGCGCGCATCGGCCGGACGCGATCGTGGCGACCGGACGCTCGGACCACGCCAACCAGGTCAACAACGTGCTCTGCTTCCCGTTCATCTTCCGCGGCGCGCTCGACGTGGGCGCGCGCGAGATCAACGAGGCGATGAAGCTCGCCGCCGTCGAGGCGATCGCCGAGCTGGCCCGGATCGAGGCGAGCGAGGTGGTCGCCGCCGCCTACGGCGGTGCGGCGCCGATGTTCGGTCCCGAGTACATCATCCCCAAGCCGTTCGACCCGCGGCTGATCCTGTCGGTGGCGCCCGCGGTCGCACGCGCGGCGATGGACACCGGGGTCGCCGAGCGGCCGATCGCCGATTTCGACGCCTACCGGCAGGATCTCGACGACATCGTGTTCCGCTCCGGCCAGGTGATGCGGCCGGTGTTCGAGCGGGCGCGACGCAGCCGGTGCCGCGTCGTCTATTCCGAGGGCGAGGACGAGCGGACGCTGCGCGCGGTGCAGAGCGTCGTCGACGAGGCGATCGCGCAACCGGTCCTGATCGGCCGCCGGGAGGTGATCGAGGCGAAGAGCCGGTCGCTCGGCCTGAGACTTCGGATCGGCGAGGAGGTCGAGGTGCTCGATCCGGAGGTCGACGACGCGGTGTTCGCGCCGCTGATCGCGGCCTACAGCCGGATGGTCGAACGGCGCGGCGTGCCTCCCGATGCCGCAGTGCGCGGCCTGTATCGACGCCCGACGGTTGCGGCGGCGATGCTGCTGCAGGCCGGGGAGGTCGATGCGGCCCTGGTCGGCGGCCTCGGGTCATGGTGGCGCCAGATGCAGTACGTGCTGCCGATCATCCCTCGGCTGCAGCGGGCCGACCGGGTCTATGCCCTGTCGGGACTGATCCAGGGCAACGGGGCGCTGTTCTTCTGCGACACGCACCTGCTGCTGGAGCCGACGGCCGAGCAGATCTGCGAGATGACGCTGATGGCCGCCGACGAGGTCCGGATGTTCGGCATCCAGCCGCGGGCGGCGCTGCTGTCGCATTCGAGCTTCGGCAGCAGCGACTCGCCGTCGGCGCGCAAGATGCGGGCGGCGCTGGCCTTGATCCGCGCGTCCACGCCGGACTTCGAGGTCGATGGCGAGATGCACGCCGACCAGGCATTGAGCGAGGTCCTGCGTTTCAGGAACGCTCCGAGCACGACGCTCACCGGCACCGCCAACCTGCTGGTGATGCCGAGCCTGGATGCGGCCAACATCAGCTTCAATCTGGTCAAGGCGGCGGCGGAGGGCCTGCAGCTCGGGCCGATGCTGCTCGGGATGGCCAAGCCCATCCACGTCCTGGTGCAGAGCACGACGGCGCGCGGCATCCTCAATCTGACCGCGGTCGCGGCCCAGCAGGCGGCGCACCGTCGGCATGTCGCGCCCGCTGCCACGTGAGCCCGTTGCTTGCCGCCCGAGGGCGGCCGTGGCACTGCTGGCCTGCAGACCCGACACTCGAGAACTAGCGATGGGGGACGTCGACCGATGATCAAACCGCTGAGAAAGGCCGTGCTTCCCGTCGCCGGTCTGGGCACGCGCTTCCTGCCGGCCACCAAGGCGATGGCGAAGGAGATGCTCCCGGTGGTCGACCGGCCGCTGATCCAGTACGCGGTCGACGAGGCGCGCGCCGCGGGGATCGACCAGTTCTGCATGATCACCGGGCGAGGCAAGACCGCGCTGATCGACTATTTCGACGTCGCGTTCGAACTCGAGGCGACGTTGCGGGAACGCGACAAGAAGGAGGCGCTGACGACCCTGCACCAGGCGCAGATGGAGCCTGGATCGATGGTCTCGGTCCGCCAGCAGGAGCCGCTCGGCCTCGGCCACGCGATCTGGTGCGCGCGCTCGTTCATCGGCGACGAACCGTTCGCGATCCTGCTGCCGGACGACATCGTGCTGAGCGAGACGCCCTGCCTCAAGCAGCTCGCCGACATCTACGCGAGGACCGGCGGCGCGGTCGTCGCTGTCGAGGAGGTGCCGCCGGACCGGACCAACCGCTACGGGATCCTCGACATCGAGAGCGACGACGGGCGGCTCGTCGAGATCAAGGGTCTGGTCGAGAAGCCCGAGCCGAAGGACGCACCCTCCAACCTCTCGATCATCGGCCGTTACGTGCTGACGGCCGACATCATTCCGCACCTCGCGCGCATGGAGCGCGGCGCCGGCGGCGAGGTGCAACTCACCGACGCCATGGCGCGGATGATCGGCCAGGTTCCCTTCCACGGCTTGCGCTACGAGGGCGACCGTTTCGACTGCGGCGACAAGATCGGCTATCTCGAGGCGCAGGTGGCGTTCGCGCTCAAGCGCGACGATCTGGGCCCGGCGGTGCGCGAGTTCCTCAAGAAGTATCGGGACGCCTGAGCGTGGGGCTCCCCTACCACCTGCCTCCGTCCC
>CAXTUK010000029.1:0-614 GCA_964247395.1 uncultured Acetobacteraceae bacterium | reverse complement strand
GCGGTGGGCCGGGCGTTCGGCACCGCGATCCGCCGGTCGGGTGGCTCGCGGGTCGCCGTCGGCTATGACGGACGCCTGTCGTCGCCCTCGCTCGAGGCCGCCCTCGTCGGTGGGCTGCAGGCCGCCGGCATCGACGTGCTCCGCGTCGGCTGCGGGCCCACGCCGATGCTCTACTTCGCGACCGTCACGCTCGCGGCCGATGGCGGCATCATGGTCACCGGCAGCCACAACCCGCCCGACTACAACGGCTTCAAGATGATGCTCGGCGGCAAGCCGTTCTTCGGCGAGCAGATACGCGATCTCGGCCGGCTGCTCGCGTCGGGCGATGTCGAGGAGGGGCAGGGTTCCGTCACCCCGGTCGATGTCAGCGAAGCCTACATCGACCGGCTGCTGCAGGACTGGGACGGCGGCGCGCGGGAGCTGAAGGTGGTCTGGGACAACGGCAACGGGGCTGCCGGCGACGTGCTGACGCGTCTGCTCGCCCGTCTGCCGGGACGGCACGTGATCCTGAACGGGACCATCGACGGGCGTTTCCCGGCCCATCACCCGGATCCGACGATCCCCGCCAACCTCGTCGAACTGATCGACGAGGTGGCAGCCACCCGGTCCGAGAT
>CAXTUK010000028.1:7216-15390 GCA_964247395.1 uncultured Acetobacteraceae bacterium | reverse complement strand
ACTGAACTCGGCGTGAGCTGCCGACGCGATCAAGGAGGATCCGAGGCCGCCGGCGAAGATGTTGCTGGCGCGCCGCAGGGTCTCCCTTCGTCCGAGTGCTGGCGGGTCCATCGATTTGTCCTCGCGGGGCCGGGTTCGTCGTCAGTGCAGTTTCGGGATCGGCGCGGTCAGGTTACCCGCGACAGCCTGGAGGTTGGCCGAACTGGCGGCGGTATCGGCCGGGAGGGACGCCGAGACGCTGGCGGAAGGCGGCGGCGAGCTGGCCTCGGGAGAGACCGACGGCGAGCGCCAGCCGGTCGATCGGGAGATCGGTGCTGCGAAGGAGCAGCTCCGCCTGCCGCACGCGCAGGTTGGTCAGGTAGAGGTGCGGGCTGGAGCCGGTGGAACAGGTGAAGGCGTGGAAGAACTGAGAGCGGCTCAGGCCGGTCAAGGCGATGATCTCGGGAAGTCGGATGTCGTCGGCGAGATGGGTGTGCATGTGATCGAAGACCCGACGTAGTTGCCAGCCGGCGAGGCCGCCTCGGCGGACGGCCGGGGACGGGCGCTCTCCGCGGCTGGTGTGATGCGACAGCAGGTGACCATTGAGGGCGGCGAGGAGGCTGTCGCAATAGAGACCAAACGGGTGGCGCCGCTGCGCTTCGGCAAGGAGCGCGCGGAGCAGTTCGACGAGGAGCGGATGCGTCAGCCCGACCTGCTCGCGCAGCTCGATCCGGTTCAGATCAAGATCGTGGCGATCGGCCGCGCTGCTGGCCAGGAGATCGTGGCGGAGCGTGATGTGAGCGAAGTCGATCGGGCCGTCAGTCGACCAGCGGAAGCTCTGATGGGCCGGCATGAGGGTCGCCGCCCCTTCCGCCACGTCGAACACTTCGCGATGGCGGCCTCGGAAACGGGTGACGCGCTTCGGGCCGCCGAGATGGACGGCGAGCACGTGGTCGCGGAGCGCAGGCTGGTCGATGCGGCCATCGGTGGGCTGGAAACGCCTGACCGGCGTGTAGTGGGAAGGAATGCCGCCGGCGAGTCTCGCGTGCCAGTCCGGCACCGCCATGCCGTTCCTGCACGGCTCGTTCACGTCCGAAGACCTGCGTGCTCGATCATCGCTTCCACCGAAACGACATAGGACAGTGTCCGCTGTTGTCATAGCCGGAAACGTCCGGCGACCGGTGGCGGAGTCCGGCGAATGCGGTGGTGAACCCGAGCTATGACTTGCGTGCGACATGAACAGCGATCAGGCGTCTCGGGCGATGACCATGCTGATGCACCTCGACATGGTCTACCGGTTCCCGATCTGGGCGGTGAGCTGCGTGGTCGTGGGACTGTCGGTCTCGGGCGCGGTGATCGTCGAGCTCGTCGCACGACGCGTCTTCCCGATCGAGGCGCGACGGCAGAACAACGACGTGGCAGCGGCAATGTTCTCGGTGATCGGCGTGACGTTCGCGGTCCTGCTGGCGTTCGTGGTGATGCTCACGTTCGACGGTTTCGCGGCGGCCCGGACCGCGGCCACGAGCGAGGCGGCGATGGCGCGCGACATCGCCGACGTCTCCGAGGGGCTGTCCGATCCATCCCGCTCATTGCTGCGAGCGGCGCTGTCGGCTTATCTGCACGACGTTATCGAGCGGGAATGGCCGGCGCAGGCGGAAGGCCGGATCGAGGATTTCGGCGCGGCGCCCTTGAGGCGCCTCGATGGGATCGCTCGCACCTGCCGGCCGGACGGGCCGGCTGAGACCGACTACCATGCCGCGTTGCTGACGGCGCTGGCGCGGTTGCAGGAAGCGCGCGCAACGCGGCGGCTCGCAGCGGGAAGCACGGTGCCGGCGATCGTGTGGGCGGTGATGCTGCTCGGCGGCGCGTTGACGGTGGCTTCGGGCTCGTTCGTCGCCGCGCCGAACGCGCGCCTGCACCTGGTGATGTCGGCGACGCTGGCCGCGTCCGGCGCGCTGGTGGTTGTGCTGGTCATCGTTTTGAGCCAGCCGTTCCGGGGCAGCAGCCGGGTCTCCGCGGCGCCGTTCGAGCAGGTGCTCGGGGCGATCGATGCCGAGACGCCAGGCGGGTAGCGGGCCAGGCTGGGTGCGCCGGGACACGGCGGTCCGTGATTCGGCGGCGGGCGGCTGCGCGCGGCTTGACAGGCAACCGGACGAAAGTCAGCTTCCGGCCGACTGGGCTAGGGCGATTTGGCTGAGTTATCAGGCTCGCGCCCCGCATTCATCGATGACCGCCGGCAAGGCGGCACCTGGAGGATCTCATGTCTGACTCGAACAACCCGGACGCCGAGGCCGACAGTGGTCTCGGCCGTCGGTCGATGTTGCAGACCGCCGCCCTCGGCTCGACGCTGCTGGCCGCGGCGGGGATCGCCTCGCCGGCGCGCGCGGCGGGGCTGACGCCCGATCATCCGAAATACCGTTTCGTGTTCGTCAACCATGTCACCACGAATCCGTTCTTCACCGCCACTCAATATGGCATGCGGGATGCCTGCTCGCTGCTCGGCTGCACCGCCCAGTGGACCGGCTCGACGAACAGCATTTCGGCCGAAATGGTGAGTGCCATGAACTCGGCGATCGCCTCGAAGGCGGACGCGATCGCGGTCTGCCTGGTCGACAACCAGGCCTTCAACGAGCCGACGGAGCGCGCGCTCGCGGCGGGCATCCCGGTGTTCGCCTACAATGCTGACGTGCCGCCAGGATCGGGGAACAAGCGCCTCGCCTATATCGGCCAGGATCTCCGAAAGGCCGGGGAACTGATGGGCCAGCGGATCGTCTCGCTGGTCGACGGCGGGCGGGTCGCGCTGTTCATCGCGACCCCGGGCCAGAACAACATCCAGCCCCGCCTCGACGGCGCGCAGGACGTCCTGAAGAAGAGCGGCAAGAACTACACGATCGACGTCGTCGCGTCCGGTGCAACGGTCAACGAAGAGATCTCGAAGGTCAACGCTTATTATCTCGGCCACCAGGACGTGAAAGGGATGTTCGCGGTCGACGGCGGCACGACGCAGGGTGTGGCGGAGTGCCTGCAGAAGAACGGTCTGGTCGCCAAAGGCGTGCATGGCGGCGGGTTCGACCTGCTGCCGCGGACGCTGGAGCTGATCCAGCAGGGACAGATGGACTTCACCATCGACCAGCAGCCCTACCTGCAGGGCTATTACACGGTCATGGAAATGTTCACCTACCTGGTTTCGGGTGGGCTGGTTGGGCCGGCCGAATGCAACACCGGTCTGAAGTTCGTCACCAAGGAGAGCGTCGGCCCCTATCTCGCGACGAAGACCCGCTACGAAGGTTCGTCGACCAAGGTGCAGCTCGTGAAGCGGTCGGGCGCGATCGCTGGCTGACACGGCCTCTTGATCTTCCGGGGCGGCGGTTGGCCGCCCCGGCTGGAGTGTTGCGATGTTCGACAAGATGCTTCGGTGGCGTGAGACGAGCATCGTCGTCGTCGCGATCCTGCTCGCGATCTATTTCGAGGTCTCGAACCACGCGTTCCTTCTGAGCAGCGCGAGCCTGCAGAACCTGTCGCAGTTCATCGCGCCGGTGGCGATCATCGCCTGCGGCGAGGTGATGCTGATGATCGGCGGCGAGATCGACCTGTCGGCCGGCATGGTCTACGCGCTGGCGCCGTTCGTGATGTATTTCGCGGCCGATGTCGGCGTGCCGCTGCCGATCGCGATCCTGCTGGGTGTGGCGGCGGGCGCGCTGGTGGGCCTGGTGAACGGCCTGCTGACGGTGCTGCTGAAGGTGCCGTCGTTCGTCGCCACGCTCGGGACGCTGTTCCTGCTGAACGGCTTCACGCTGACGATCTCGAACGGAACGCCGGTGACGATCGAGGCGTCGCACGCCTTCGCGGCGTTCATGGGCAACGGCGGCTACTCGGAGTTCATCTGGGCGCTCGCGGTGGTGGCGGTCATGCACGTGCTGCTGCGCAACACGACTTGGGGGCTGCACACGATCGCGTCGGGCGCCAATCCCATCGGGGCGAGCGAGGCGGGCATCGGGGTCCGCCGCATCAAGATCGGCAATTTCACCCTGACCGGCGCATTGGCCGCGCTGACCGGGATCCTGGAAGCCTTCCGGATCACCTCGATCGACCCCACCGCTGGGGGCACGAACATCATGTTCCTCGCGGTCGCCGCGGGCGTCATCGGCGGCACGCCGCTGGCGGGCGGGTCGGGAACGGTGATCGGCGCGCTGATCGGCGCGATCGTGCTCGGCATCCTCAATGACGGCTTCACGATGATCGGGATCAACGCGTTCACGTTCAACCTGATCCTGGGCGGCGCCATCCTGGCGGCGATGCTGTTCAACATCCATATGGGGCGGCTGCGCCGCGGCGGAGCGAGGGCATGAGCGAAGCGGACGACGTGCTGCGGACGGAGAACATCACCAAGCAGTTCGGGCCGGTCTCGGCGCTGAACGGGATCTCGCTGCACGTCAAGAAGGGCGAGATCCTTGGCATCCTGGGCGACAACGGAGCCGGCAAGTCGACGCTGATGAAGATCCTGACCGGGTATCAGCAGCAGACGGCGGGCACGCTCCATGTGCACGGCAAGGAAACCAGGCTGCGATCGGTCGACGACGCGCGGGCGCTCGGGATCGAGTGCGTCTACCAGGATCTGGCGCTCGCGAACTCACTGACGATCTTCCACAACATGTTCCTCAACCGGGAAATCCTCTATCCGGGTCCTTTCCGCCTACTGAACAACCGGGCGATGCGCAAGCGGGCCGCCGAGTGCCTCGACGAGATCGGCGTGCACGTGCAGTCGGTGGATCTCGAAGTGGGGGCGCTGTCAGGCGGTCAGCGCCAGGCGATCGCGATCGCGCGCGCGGTGAACTCTAAGGCGCGCATCCTGCTGCTCGACGAGCCGCTGGCGGCAATGGGCGCGCGCGAGGCCGGGCTGATCATCGACCTGATCATGCGGCTGAAGGCCGAGGGCGACATGTCGATCGTGATGATCATGCACAATTACGCGCAGACGCTCGACATCGCCGACCGTATCATGCTGATGCAGCGTGGCAAGGTGACCTACGAGAATCAGGCGCAGGCGACGTCGGTCGAGGAGCTGATGGAGATCGTTCGGCGGGAGTATCGGGCGCTGCGGGCGGCGTAGGTGCAGGGGCAGAGCCCCTGGTAGTTACGCTTTCGTTTCGTTATGGTCGCGATCGTGTTCGGGATCGACCGCCGATGACGATAGCGCGTGTTCACAGTTTCGCCTTCGTGGGCATCGACGCGGTGCCGGTCGAAGTGCAGGTGCAGATCGCGGGCGGGTTGCCGGCGTTCCTGGTGGTGGGGCTGCCGGACAAGGCGGTGGGCGAGGCGCGCGAGCGGGTGCGGGCGGCGCTGCACGCGATGGGGTTGTCGCTGCCGCCGAAACGGATCCTGATCAATCTCGCCCCGGCCGACCTGCAGAAGGAGGGCGCGCATTTCGATCTGCCGATCGCGCTCGGCGTGCTGGCGGCGATGGAGGTGCTGCCGCGCGACGTGATGGGACGCTATGCGGCGGTGGGCGAGCTGTCGCTCGATGGCGGGCTGATGCCGGTGATCGGCGTGCTGTCGGCCGCACTCGGGGCGGGCGGCGCGGATCTGGGGCTGATCTGTCCGGCGGCGCAAGGCGGGGAAGCCGCGTGGGCGGGGCCGGTCGAGGTGCTGGCGGCGCCGAACCTGCTGGCGCTGATCGCGCACTTCAAGGGCGACCAGGTGTTGAGCCCGCCGGAGCCGGCCAGGCAGGGGGCGCCCGATGCGGTGCTCGACATGGCCGACGTGCGCGGCATGGAGACGGCGCGGCGGGCGGTTGAGATCGCCGCGGCCGGTGGCCACAATCTGATGCTGGTCGGGCCGCCGGGGGCGGGCAAGTCGATGCTGGCGGCACGGCTGCCGGGATTGCTGCCTGACCTGAAGGCGGAAGAGGCGCTCGAGGTGAGCCGGATCCACTCGGTCGCCGGGATGCTGCGCGAGGGGCGCCTGGTGACGCGGCCGCCGTTCCGCGAGCCGCATCACTCGGCGAGCGCGGCGGCGATCGCGGGCGGCGGCGGCAAGGCGCGACCGGGCGAGGTCAGCCTGGCGCACCGTGGCGTGCTGTTCCTCGACGAACTGCCGGAGTTTCCCAGGCAGTCGCTGGAGGCGCTGCGGCAGCCAATCGAGGCCGGGCGGACGACGATCGCGCGCGCGTCGGCGCATGTCACCTATCCTGCCCGCTTCCAGCTGGTGACGGCGATGAACCCGTGCCGGTGCGGGTATCTGGGCGACGCGTCGCGCGAGTGCCGACGGGCGCCTGCGTGCGGCGAGGAGTATCTGTCGCGGCTGAGCGGGCCGCTGCTCGATCGGATCGACATCGTTGTGCATGTCGAGCCGGTGCCTCCGGCCGAGCTGTCCCGGGTGGCGATCGGCGAGGGCTCCGCGTCGGTCGCGGCGCGGGTGGCAGGGGCGCGCATGCGGCAGATGCAGCGCGGCCCGGGTTCACGGAATGCGCAAGCGGTGCCGGAGGAGATCACGCTGGACGGCGACGCAAGATCGCTGGCGGAGCAGGCGTCGGAACGGATGCGGCTTTCGGCGCGCGGGTTTGTTCGGCTGCTCCGGGTCGCGCGAACGGTGGCCGACCTGGCCGGAATGGAGGCGGTGCGCCGGGCCCATGTCGCCGAGGCGCTGTCATTCCGGCATCGGCTCGCGGCGCGCGCCGGCTGAAACCGGACGGGGCGAAGCTCCGCCCATCTACGATCCCGGCTTTCTCCGGAAATCGAGGCTTGCGCGGTTGAGGGCAGGCAGAAGGGAGGGCTGGCGTTCGATCCGCTCGGCGACTTCGATCGCCCGGGCGAGTTGCGCGTCGGTGAGGTGGCGGACGGCCGAACGTTCCACCACGGCGTCCCAGCGCGCGCCGATCGCGGAGTCGAGGCATATGCGCATGAAGCAGTGATCGAGCCGGATCGGCCAGGCCTGTGATGCCGCCATGCTCGGGAGGGTCCGGCGGGTGAGTTCGGTCCAGCGTTCGAGGAGCTCGGTGCGTCCGGGGGTCCGGTTCACCGGCCTGCAACCTTCGTCAGGCCCGGGCGTGAGCGGCGGCAGGCGGATGGGAGAAACCAGATGGCAGGAACATCGGCGCTGGTGCTCGGCGCTTCGCGTGGACTGGGGCTCGGTCTGGCGCAGGAGTATCTCAGGCGAGGTTGGGAAGTCGTGGGCACTGTACGCGGCGCCGGCCGAACCGGGCTGCACGAGCTCGAGGGTCGGCTGACGGTGGAGCGGCTCGACATCAACGAGCCGGCGGAGATCGGCCCGTTGCGTGAGCGGCTGGCGGGGCGGCGATTCGACGTTCTGTTCATCAATGCTGGGGTCGCGAACGATCCGGGAGAGGCCGTCGAGGCGGTGTCGACCGAGGAGTTCGTGCGGGTGATGACGACCAATGCGCTCTCCCCGATGCGGGCGATCGCGGCGCTCGAGGACCTGGTGGCGCCGGACGGCGTGGTGGCGGCGATGTCGTCGGGGCTCGGCAGTGTCGGCGACAACGAGAGCGGCGGCTTCGAGGTCTATCGTGCGAGCAAGGCCTCGTTGAACACGCTGATGCGCAGCTACGCATCGCGGAGCGGCTCGAAGCGGGCGTATCTGGTGGTGGCGCCCGGCTGGGTGAAGACGGACATGGGCGGGACCAGTGCGCCGCTCGACGTCGAGACGAGCGTGCGCGGGGTGGTGGACATGCTCGAGAGCGAGGCCGGCCAGCCGGGCGCGCGTTTCATGAACTATCAGGGGCGGCCGATGCGCTGGTGAGGCGCCACCAGCCGATGCCCGGTCCGAACCCGAAACCCGGGTCGAAGCCGCCTTGCAGCCTGGCGCCCATTTCAAGGATGGCGCGGGAAGGCGTGGCCATTGGCGTCGAACAGGTGGCATTGCTCTTCGGGAAGCGTCACCGAGAGACGGTCGCCGGAGCGGGCGGTGGCGTCGCCATCCTGGCGGACCGTGAGCAGCGCATCCTCGCCGCTGCAGCCGAGCGCGGCACCTTCCAAGTAGAGATAGGACGATTCGCCGATATGCTCGACGTGGCTCGCGGTCAAGGTGATGACGCCCGACGCGTCGGGCTCGCCGCCTTCGCGGACATGTTCGGGACGGATGCCGAGCGTGGCGCGATCGCCGGGATTGGCGAGATGGGCGTCGACGCGCGCGGTGGCACGGGTGCCGTCCGGAAGACGGATTTCGGCGTTGTCGCGGCT
>CAXTUK010000028.1:0-7206 GCA_964247395.1 uncultured Acetobacteraceae bacterium | reverse complement strand
GCGCCGACGATCCTGCCGGTGAGCATGTTCATCCTTGGCGAGCCGATGAAGCCGGCGACGAACAGGTTGGCAGGCCGATGATAGAGCTCCATCGGCGCGCCGATCTGGGCGACGGAGCCGTCGCGTTCGACGGCAGGCCCGGCGTTGAGCAGGACGATCTTGTCGGCGAGAGTCATCGCCTCGACCTGGTCGTGGGTGACGTAGATCATGCTGGCGTCGAGGCTGGCGTGCAGCTTGGCGATCTCGATGCGGGTCTGCACCCGCAAGGCGGCGTCGAGATTGGAGAGCGGCTCGTCGAACAGAAACACGCCGGGCTTGCGGACGATGGCGCGGCCGATGGCGACCCGCTGGCGCTGGCCACCCGACAGGTCGCGCGGGCGGCGGTCGAGAAGCGAGGCGATGTGCAGAATGTCGGCGGCGCGGCGGACGCGGGTGTCGATGTCCGTCTTGTCGGTTTTCCCCAGGGTGAGGCCGAACGCCATGTTCTGGTAGACGGTCATGTGCGGGTAGAGCGCGTAGGACTGGAACACCATCGCGACGCCGCGCCTGGCGGGCGGGAGCGCAGTGACGCGCTTGCCACCGATATGGATCTCTCCGGTGGAGACCTCCTCGAGGCCGGCGACGAGCCGCAGCAGGGTGGACTTGCCGCAGCCTGACGGGCCCACGAAGACGCAGAACTCGCCGTCGGCGATGTCGAGATCGACCCGGTCCAGCACGGCGTGGTGGCCGAAACGCTTGCTCACGCCCTCGAGGCGGATGTCGGCCATCGCTACCCCTTGACCGCGCCGGCGGTCAGTCCGGAAACAATGCGGCGTTGGAAGATCATCACCAGAGCCACTACGGGAAGGGTGACCAGGACAGATGCGGCCATGATCGGTCCCCAGGGCAGTTCGAACTGGCTGGCGCCGGTGAGCATGGCGATCGCGACCGGGACGGTGCGGTGTTCGGGGCTGATGGTGAAGGTGAGCGCGTAGAGGAACTCGTTCCAGGCGCCCATGAAGGCGAGCAGGCCGGTGGTGACGAGCGCCGGCCACAGCAGGGGCAGGAAGATGCGGGTGACGATGGTCCACGCCGACGCGCCCTCGACGATGGCGGCCTCCTCGAGTTCGTGCGGCAGCTCGCGCATGAAGGTGGTGAGCACCCAGACGGTGAACGGCAGGGTGAACAGCATGTAGGCGAGGATGAGGCCCCACACGGTGTTGTAGACGCCGAGCGCCCGGATCAGCTCGAAGAGGCCGGACAGGACCGCGACCTGGGGGAACATCGAGACCCCGAGAATGCTGAGCAGCAGGAGACGGCGACCGCGGAAGCGGATGCGGCCCAGGGCGTAGGCGGCGGTGACGCCGAGCAGCAGCGACACCGCGACGACCGCGCAGGCGACGAAGACGGAGTTGACGATGTCACGGAGGAAATCTCCGTTGGTCAGGATGGTGGCGTAGTTGGCGAGGCGCCAGTGCGGCGGCAGCAACCCCGGATCGAACAGCTCGGAGCCGACTTTCATCGACGAGATGATGGCGTAATAGAACGGGAAGACCGAATAGAGCACGACGATCGCGACGAGGAGGGCGAAGCCCGTCCTTCTCGCGATGCGTGAGGCGCGGATCACCGGAGCTGGTCACCGAGACGCACCCGGCCGACCTTGATGGTGGCCAGCGCGCAAAGCCCCACCATCAGGAACAGGACGGTGCTGGCGGCCGAGCCGTAGCCGATCTGGCCCACGCCGACGAGCTGGTTTCGGGCATAGACCGACATCGTCATGGTTCGGGCGCTGTTCGAGGTGAGGACGTAGACGAGGTCGAAGACGCGCAGAGCGTCGAGGCCACGGAAGATCACGGCCACCATCAGCGCCTGACGGATGAGCGGCAGGGTGACGCGAAAGAAGACGCGGATCGGGTGGATGCCGTCGACGCGGGCGGCCTCGTAACAGTCGGTGGGCAGCGTCTGCAGGCCGGCGAGGATGAGCAGCGCCATGAACGGCGTCGTCTTCCAGACGTCGACGATGACGACGGTCAGGAGTGCAAGGTGGGGGTTGGCGGTCCAGGCGATCGGGTGGGCGACGAGGTGGAGGCGGACCAGGACATGGTCGACCAGGCCGAACTGGTCGTTGAGCATCCATCCCCACATCTTGGCCGACACCACGGTCGGGACCGCCCAGGGAACGAGCACGGCGGCGCGGACGAAGGCCCGGGCGGGAAACCTCGCGTTCAGCACGAGGGCGACGATCATGCCGAGCACCGTCTCGATCGACACTGAGAGGAGGGCGAAGACGAGCGTGTTGCGGACCGCACGCCACCAGTCGGGATCGTTCAGGACGCCGTAGTCGCCGAAATAGTTGCCGAAGCCAATCAACTTGGCGCCGGAGAGGTCCTTCATGTCGGCATCGGTGAAGCTGAACCACAGCGTGCGGGCGAGCGGCCAGGCGGCGACGAGCGCCATGGTGGCCAGCGACGGCGCGAGGAACAGCCAAGCGGAACGGACCCGCGTGCCGGCGAGCGTTCGTCCGGCGGCCATCGGTGCGGCGGAGCCTACCAGCCGCTCCGCTCGACGCGGTGAAGCTGGCGGGCGAGACCGGAGAGCGCGTCGGCGGCGTGGGCGTCGCCGGACAGGACCTGGTAGGCGGCGTTCCAGACGGCGTTGCTGACGGCGTCGTACTTGGTGCCGGTGACGGCGGACGGACGCGGCACGGCGCTCTGGAAGATCGGCAGCAGCTCGGCGAAGGTCGGGTTGGCGCGCTTGACGTCCGGGTCCTGGTAGAGGGCGGGGATGGCGGGCGTGTAGCCGCCCTCGACGGCCCAGCGTTTCACCGAGGGCGAGCTTGCGAGAAAAACGGCCAACTGCGCGGCGAGCTTCTGGCGGCGCGAGTATTTGCTGACCGCGATCTGCCACCCGCCCAGTGCGGCGGCATGACGGGCGCCGGCGCCGGTTCCTTCGGGAAGCGGGGCGACGCCGACCTTGCCGCGGACGGGGCTGTCGGCACTCTCAGCCAGCGGCAACGCGTAGGGCCAGTTGCGCATGAAGACGGCGTTGCCGGATTGGAAGACGCCTCGGGATTCCTCCTCGGAATAGTTCAGCACGCCCTCGGGGACGATGGTCTTGATCCAGCCCGCGGCCTGGGTGAGGGCGGCGGCGGCGGCGGGATTGTCGGCGGTGATCTTGCCCGATGCGTCGACGAAGGTGCCCCCGCCATGGCTCGCGACCCATTCGAGCGTGTTGCAGGTCAGGCCCTCGTAGGCCTTGCCCTGGAAGACGTAGCCCCACAGGCCGGCATGGCCGGCGGCGCGTTCGCCATCCTCGATCTTCTTGGCGGCGGCGGTGAGATCGGCCCAGGTCTGGGGCACCGGCTGGTGGTATTTGGCGAGAAGGTCCTTGCGGTAGAACAGCACGCCGGCATCGACATAGAGCGGAAGGGCGACAAGATGCCCGTCCTGGGTGTCGTTGGCGATGGTGGAGGGGAAGTCGTCGCGTTCCTCGCCGTTGCTGTAGGGACGGAGGTCGACGAAGTTGCTGCCGAGGATGCCGGACCAGATCGTGTCGATCTCGAACAGGTCGATGTCGGCCGACTGTGCGCCCAGCAACTGCCGGTAGAGGGCGAGCCGGTCGCTGTCCGACGGCGGCATGGCGACGACCTTGACGGTGTTGCCGGTCCGCTTGCCCCAGTCCGCGGTGAGTTCACGGCAGAAATTCTGTTCGTTGCCGATTGAGCCGCAGGCGATCGACAGGGTTTCGGCCCTGGCCATGCCGGCCGGGAGTGAAGCCGCGAGTGCCAGTCCCACGAGGGGACGGCGAATGCGGGACCAACGGGACATCTGCCCTCCGTGCTTCCGCCGGCTTCTTGCACGCGCCGGCTTGTCAAAGATCGGCAGGGCAACACGAGACGGGTTTTTAGACAAGACGACCGAAGGGACCAGGGCGGAGCAGACGCTCCGCCCCCCTGCATCTCAGTAGTTCTCGAGCAGGTTGGTGACGTTGACCGTGCCGAGGCCGGTGGCGAGATCATAGCCTGCGGTCGCGGGGAAGGCGGGCGTGAGCTTCGACGTCGTGCTGGAGAGAACGCCGAGGCCGTGGGTGGAGTTGGCGTTGGAGAAGCAGTTCGGTGTGCCGGACTTGCAGGCGACCGAGATGTCGCCCCTGGTCACGTCGTTGAACACGCAGGCGCGCGAGATGGCGTTGCCGTTGCTCGCGTTGCAGCTCTTGGCGAGGGGGGGATCGGAGAACTGCAGCTGCGCGATCTGGTAGAGGCGCGGCGCGACGTTGCCGACCCGGCTGCCCCTCAC
Organism: uncultured Acetobacteraceae bacterium; assembly: GCA_964247395.1. Classification (GTDB taxonomy): domain Bacteria; phylum Pseudomonadota; class Alphaproteobacteria; order Acetobacterales; family Acetobacteraceae; genus CAXTPV01. Next base: position 2,932 of record CAXTUK010000028.1, on the reverse strand, counting down.
CTGGGCGATCAGGGCGGCGATGCCGGCGAAGTCGGGCGCCGCGAACGAGGTGCCCCCGGCGGCGGAGCCGAGGAAGTCGGCGGCGACGGTGAAGTCGCACGGCACGCCGCCTTCGTTGGCGTCGGACATGCAGGACAGATAGAAGTGGTTCCAGAAGCCGTTGGCCGCGAACAGCGAGATGTCGGGGATGTCGCGGACGCCGTCGTCGGGAACGCCCGGCAGGGCGGTCGACTGCCAGTCGGGCTTGGCATAGAGCAGGCTCTGGCCACCGCTGCCGCCGACGACGTTCTGGTAGCTTGCGGTCGCGGGCACGGTGTTGCAGTTGATGATCGGACCGGGGGAGCCGACGAACTTGGCGTTGATGGCGTTGGAGCAGGCATTGTCCCAGGGGATTTCGGGAATGTAGGACAGCGCCGAACCGCCGCTGGTGCTGTTGGACGCGGACCAGTAGCGGCTGTTCTCGCGCAGCGCGGTGTCCTGGAAGTCGGTGCCGCCGACTGCGGTGTCGTAGGGGTTGGAAGCCAGGCCGTTGACGGCGAGGCCTGCGACCGCTGGGCCGTTGCCTGCGGCGTCGCAGCCGGCCGCGGCGCTGTCGCCGCTGGAGACGAAGATCGAGATGCCCTCGGAGGCGCCTTCCTCGATCAGGTTCTCCCAGCCCTGCAGGAAGGTCAGGCCGTTGCCCTGCTCGCAGCCGCCGTACGAGATCGAGATGGTGACGGCTGGCGTCCCGGTTTCGACCAGGTTCTGCAGCGTGACCTCGACGCCGAAGCCGAGCGGCGAGCCGGCCGCACAGGAGGCCTCGACGACGTGGGCGTCGGGGGCAACGGCGCTCGACCACTCGGCGTCGAGCGCGGCCTCGCCTTCGTCGCCGGTCATGCCCGGGTCGGCGCAACCGCCCGGGTGGCTGGACGCGAGCGTTCCCTTGTAGCCGGTCAGGCCGAAGGTCTTGCGGAAAGTGTTCCAGTCTGCGGTCTGGATGTCGGTCTGTTCGGCGACGACGATCGTCTGGCCGGCGCCGGTGACGGGTCCACTGAAGAAGGGCGCACCGGCGAAGGCCTGGGTCTCGTCGTAGATGGTGGCGAAGTCGGACGGGGTGACCGCGTAGAAGGTCGTGCCCTGGAAGGTCGCGGTGTAGCTCTTGCCGACATGCTTGATCGGGGCGCCGCGAAGCGCCGCCGCGGTGGCGGCGGGCGGATGTTGCACCTGAGGTCTGGGGAAGAAGTTGCTGAGCGTGATGCCGGCGACCACCGGCGACAGGGTGGCGGGGATCGATGGGGCAGTGGCCGGACCGATATGCCGCTCGCCGGCCAGGGCGTAGGCGTGCAGCGCGGTCCGGAAGGCGCTGCCGACGCTGCCGGTGGTGCCCGAGATGTCGATCGACATGCCGGGGGGCGAAACCCGGTTGACGGTCAGGCCCTTGGATTTGAGCCAGGTGACGGTGGCGGCGATGTCGGACGGGGCGGGACCGTAGTCGTCCCTGAGCTGCGCCGGGGTGAGCCATTGATGGAACTGGGCCGAGCCGGGCGTGGTCTGCGCGGCGACGAGGGCGTCGAGCGCGGTCTGGCGGGCGGCAGGACGACGGAGCAGCACTTGCAAGTGCGGCAGCGCCTGGCTGGCGGCGAGAGCGCCGGCATCGGACCATGCGGCGACGGCGGACGGGAGCGAACCGGTGAGCGCCACCATGTTCGCCTCCGACACCGGGCCGGTGACGAGCGGGGTGGCGTCGGGGGCTGCGGCATGGGCGGCGAGCGGCGAACATGCCGACAGCGCGCAGCCCAGCAGGGCGCGTCTGAGCGTCGTTGGCTGATACAAGGGCGGAACTCCGTTTCCTCTCGGACGAGAGGGCGTTGGATCCGTGTCAGGCATTCCCCTTGGGCGTTGTCGGAAAACCGCCCTTGCCGGGACGCTAACGTGCTTGTCATATCGAGGCAATGCGTCGCGATATGACATCAGCGCCCCCCCTGCCCGACCTGCTGCTCGAGCGGCTCTCGGCTTGCCTCGGCGACTCTGGATTGCTGACCGGGGCGGACACGGAGCCGTTCGCAGTCGATTGGCGGCGCGTCTTTCATGGGCGGACGCCGGCGGTGCTTCGCCCGAAGGCGACCGCCGAAGTGGCGGAGGTCGTGCGGCTCTGCGGCGCCGCTGGCGTCGCGTTGGTGCCGCAGGGCGGGAACACGGGCCTGGTGGGCGGCGCGTCGGTGGGCATCGATGATGCCCTTGTGCTGAGCCTCGCGCGGATGAACCGGGTGCGATCGGTCGATCAGGTGGACTTGACGATGGTCGTCGAGGCGGGGGTGACGCTGGCGGCGGCGCAGGCGGCGGCGCGCGAGGCGGGGCGGATGCTGCCGCTGTCGATCGCGTCCGAGGGGAGCGCACAGATCGGCGGCGTGCTGGCGACGAACGCGGGCGGCAACATGACGGTGCGCTACGGCAATGCGCGCGACCTGCTGCTCGGGCTCGAGGTGGTTCTGCCGGACGGGCAGGTGTTCGACGGGTTGCGGCGGCTGCGCAAGGACAACACCGGATACAGCTTGCGGCAACTGTTCGTCGGGTCGGAGGGCACGCTCGGTGTCATCACTGCCGCCGTGCTGAAGTTGGTGCCGGTGCCGCGGACGACGGTGACGGCGCTGTGCGCGCTACCGTCGGCGGAGGCGGCGCTGGCGCTGCTGGGGCGAGTGTCGTCGTTCGATCCTGGGGCGTTGTCAGCCTTCGAATACATGTCGCGGGCGGGCGTGGAACTGGTGGTGCGGCTGATCGAGGGCGTCGGCCTGCCGTTCGCAATACCGGAATGCTGCGTGCTTCTGGAGGTCACCTCGGGGCGCGAGGGGATGGGCCTGCGCGAGGGGCTGGAGGAAACGCTGGCGGGCGCGCTGGAGGCGGGCGAGCTCGCGGACGCGGCGCTGGCGGACAGCGAGGCGCAGCGGGCGGCGCG